>JBBQOT010000289.1:0-4821 GCA_038331165.1 Acetobacterales bacterium | reverse complement strand
GGCGACGGTCCACCCGGAAGCTTCGGAAACTACGGAGTGCCCGCCACCGCTCTCGTCTCGCGCTGGCGATTGTCGGCCGTCGTGTCGCACCTCAGAGCGCATTTCTGTGAATTGATAGCGACATTAAGCACATGCCGCGAGCTGACAACCGCGCGGCGAACACTGCGCGTGCCAATGCCCGTCTGATTGCACGAGAATCAGAGCCGATTGACGGCAGGCCCGATGGGTACTTTCCGATCCTTACGGCAACGCAGCGGATGGCACTAGGTTGTGCAACCGCCGACGTTGCGCGCTGGCACCACTGGTGCAGGTCGCAACAACGTCGCTCCGCACAAGCGGTGCAGCCTAGGCAGTTTCGCCGCTCTGCGATCCGACTACCCCAAGGAAGATGCCCAAGCGTGCAAATGGCATCGGGCGCGGCCTGGGTTTGTTTGATGACGACGAAGAAGACCCGGCAAACGATCCCGTTTCCGGCAGCGCGCTGTCCCTGAGACAGGGCGACTCACTTTGGGAGTGGAAAGCGATGCCCATGAAATATGTCTTGGCTGCGATGGCGGTTCTCCTGGCGGGCTGTGGTGCGAGCGAGCCGGGCCGAGTGCAGGGCGGCGCCGCGGCAGGTGCTGCAACGGGCGCGACCGTCGGCCTGATCGGCGGCCCACCTGGCGTTGCCGTAGGTGCCATCATCGGCGGCGGTGCGGGTGCGCTAACGGGCGCGTCGACCACGCCGCAGCAGGTCGATCTCGGCAAGCCGGTGTGGAAGAAGCCGTAGCGCAACCGCGGCGGCAGAGTGTCAATTACGCTTGGCACGACCTGCGCCGCCCCAAACCGTCGCTCCACTTCGATAAATGCGACAGCCCCGCCTAGCGGCGGGGCGCCCTCGCATACCGGCGATCCGGATGCTCCCAAAAACAAATGATGGAGGTTACGTTGTCACCTTGGTTCAATCACGCGCGTGCCGCGAGCGCGGTCGTCATCCTGGCAGGACTTGCAGGCTGCGCCGAACAAGCGGTAAGCCGCCCTCCTGCCCCCCCCGAGCCGGTCGCCACCATGGCGCCCGACCTCGTCGGCGCCTGGTATCAGGTGGTCTTCAACAGCAACAGCATCGATATTGACGCCCGCGGCGCCCTGATCGTCAGTTCGGCCGCCAAGGCGGCTGCCGACAACCCGTCTAGCCGGGTTTCGGTCGTCGGTCGATCCGACCGCGTCGGACGAGCAGTCGCCAATCTCACGCTGTCAGAGCGTCGGGCCGAGCGCGTGCGCGATGCCCTGATCGCGGCCGGCGTGGCACCCGGACGGATCGACACCCGCTGGACCGGAGAGATCAGGCAGCGGGTCGGCACCCGGGACAATATCTCCGAAGAGCGGAACCGGGTGGTCGACATCACTGTGCTGAACTAGTGGTCTGAACCTACCGCTTGCAACACAAGCGGTAGGTGAACCAGCCCATCAAACAAAAAGCCGCTGGATGAAATCTGACGAACCCTTCCGTCAGATTTCATACCAATCCGCCTAATAATTTACCAACGCAGAAGGCAAGGCCAGGGCAAAGCCCTATACGCACTAAGATAAGGAAGGCAAGGGCTCTGCCGTCGCGGCGCGAAGCCGCGCCACGGGACCCGCAAAGGGTCAGAGACCCTTTGATCACATTACCTTTGGTAGTCGTGCAAGGTGCCACCAGTCGAACCAGCGCATTGATTTGGGGCTGCTGGCGCAGCCATGAAACTCTTGGCATCCCCAGATTATCAACCGACTGGAATTTTTAGTTCTTTTTACAAAATAAGGTCCAGGGGCTTGGCCCCTGGCGGGTCTGGGCAGAGCCCAGCCTCCCATATATTAGTGCCTATGGGGCTCTACCCTGCGGGTCAGCAACGAAGATGCGCGTGCCGGTTTCGCGCGCGACGAGAGGTCGTTCGCGAAATCCGGCCAGCCAGTAGTTGAATTTCCTGCCTGACGGCGGCGATGTTGCCGCGGCTCGGGAACGAACAGGACCCGGCCCCACGAAACCCACGCGAAGCAGCACCGCCATCTGTCCACCTTCCCGATCCGACGCGCCAGCATGCGGCCCGTCGAACCGAAGCGGCAAAAGCCTCAGCCCACCGCTTCGGCCACACCGGCCTCGCGCAGCGTCGTCACCAGATCCTCGCGGCCGAGGTTGCGGGTGATGAACACCAGGCGCGAGCGCCGGTCCGCGTCGGGCCAGCCGGTCAGCCGCACCGGGGGGTGGAACACATGGTGCACCCCATGCACCACCAGCGGCGCATCCTCGCTGGCCACGTTCAAGATGCCCTTCACCCGCAACAGATCGGCCCCGTGCCAGTGCCGCAACGCCGCCAGCCAGCGCGACACCACGTCCCAGTCCAGCGGCGTCTCGAAAACCAGGCAACAGGCCTTAATCGCCGCATCATGCGGCGACTGCCCGGCTTCGGCGTGATGGTGATGGTGATGGTCATGCCCGTGGCCGTCATGGGAATGGTCGTGGTCATGGTGAAGGCGGTGGCCCGCGGGCGCATACGCCGCCTCGTTCAGCCAGCGCCGCACATCGGCCGTCTTGCGCGCCGGGTCGAACAGCGCGGCACCGAACAGCAGTTCTGGCGCCACTTCACCCTGTGCCACCACCAGGATCGGCGCCGCCGGATTGAGTGCCGTCAGCCGCGCCGACAGGGCCGCGATCCCTGCCGCATCGGCCAGATCGGTCTTGGTCAACAACAGCCGGTCGGCGATTGCCACCTGCTTCACCGCCTCGGCATGTTCGTCCAGCTGGCGCATGGCGTTGGCCGCATCCACCGTCACCACCACCGCGTCCAGCCGCACGAAATGGCTCACCAGCGGATTGGCCAGCAGCAGTTGCACTACCGGCGCCGGGTCGGCCAGCCCCGTCGTCTCGATCAGCACCCGCGTGAAATGCGGCACCTCGCCCGCATCACGCCGCGCCAGCAGCATCCGCAGCGTCTCCTCCAGGTCCGAGCGCACGGTGCAACAGATGCAGCCGTTGGCCATCACCGCCACCTCGCCGTCCAGCCGCTCGACCAGCAGGTGGTCCAGCCCGATCTCGCCGAACTCGTTGATGATAACCGCGCTGTCCGCCATCCCGTCAGCGCGCAGCAGCCGGTTCAACAGCGTCGTCTTGCCGCTGCCCAGGAACCCCGTGATCAGCGATACCGGCGTACGGCTGGCTGAACGGTCTGGCTCGAACAGGCTCATGGCGAGTTCCCCCTGGGTTGCGTCGATCACGCAGGTTCCACTGGACGGGGCCATAACTCCAGTGGAAAGATGCAATCAATTGGCCAGCCGCACCAGCCGTGCGCGCCGCGCCACAACCGGGAGGGACCGTTACGATGAACCGCAACCAGTTGCCGCCATCGGATAACCAGCCGGAGTCCGCCGAACGTCGCGGCTTCTTCCGAACCGCCGCCGCCGGTGCCGCCGGGGCGCTGGCCGGGGCCACGCACGGCAAGTTCGGCCTCTCACCGATTACCCCAGCCCAGGCCCAGGGCGCCGCCCCCGTGGCCCCGCCACGCACCGCCGAACGCCCGTGGTGGCCCTCCAAATGGGGTGCCACCGACGAGGCCGGGTCCACCAACCACATCACCCCGGCCAAGGTGCTCGACGCCATGCGCTGGGTGCGCGACGGCAAGATATACAAGATCGGCCGCACCTACGAGCAGGGCATGCCGCTGTTCGGCGCGCGCGCCTTCACCCTGCGCATTCCCGGCGGCCCCACCGGCGGGCCCTTTGGCGACAACCGCCTCGTCTACCACGACGACTTCCTCGCCACCGAGATCGGCCAGGTCGGCACTCAATTCGATGGCCTGGGCCATATCGGCATCCAGATGGGCCGCGACGGCGACCGCACCGAGATGCGCTTCTACAACGGCATGACGGTGCATGAGATCTCCGACGCCTACGGCCTCAAAAAGCTCGGTGTCGAAAAGCTCAAGCCCATCGTCACTCGCGGCCACCTCGTCGACCTCGTGCCGGTCAAGGGCGGCATGATGGACGCCGGCCAGGAAATCACGCTCGCCGACCTACGCGCCGCACTGGCCCGCCAGGGCATGCAGGAGGCCGACATCAAGCCCGGCGACGGCATCTTCTTCAACACCGGCTGGGGCTCGCTGTGGATGAAGAACAACGACCGCTACAACAACGGCGAACCCGGCATCGGCCTGGAAGTCGCGCGGTGGGTCATCGAAAAGGACCTGTGCATCACCGGCGCCGACACCTGGGCGGTCGAGGTGGTCCCAAACCCCGACAAGAACCTCGCCTTTGTCGTGCACGCCGAACTGCAAACCAAGCACGGCATCGTCAACCACGAAAACATGGTGTTCGACGACCTGCTGGCCGACCGCAAATACCAGTTCGTCTACATGTTCACACCCTCGCCCATCAAAGGCGCCACCGGCAGCAACGGCTGCCCGATCGCCATCACCTGATTCGCAAGTCCAGGGGGCCGGGACCCTGGACCGGGTACCAAACGGCCGATGATTGACCTAGGGAGGAAGGCAGGACCAGGGCTTTGCCCTGGACCCACCAAAGGCCGACGGCCTTTGGAAACCCATTTCATAGTAACAATATGAGGTCCAGGGGCTCGGCCCCTGGTGGGTCCAGGGCAAAGCCCTGGCCTTGCCGAGCGCAGGGTCGTTCCTTAACGCTCTTGGTATGAACCCAATGAGTTGAGGCCAAGCGGCTTGGCCCTGCGCGTCGGCCGGCCGCGACAGCGGTTCAAATCAGCGCAAGTGGGCGCGGTGCGCTACCGCCGCAACAGCATCGCCCCAACCGCCAACCCGGGTAATCCGCACAGCAGAAACCCAATCCCGGGATTGC
>JBBQOT010000288.1:0-4822 GCA_038331165.1 Acetobacterales bacterium | reverse complement strand
CCCCTCCGCCTCCAGGATCGGCCCCTGCTCGATATGCGCTTCCACATACGCATGCGGCCGGCCGCCGAGCGCGCGGCGCGGGATGTCCGCCTCCTGCTGCAACTGCTCGTCCAGCGCATCGCCATAGCGGATGCCGTCGGGGTCGAGGATGTCGCGAAACCTGTCCGGGTGCGTATGCCCCGACCACGACATGCTGCCGGTGCAGCCCGGCCGGAACCGCCCGCCCTCCTCGTTGGTCCAGGCCACCAACTCGATCGCCCTGCGCGTGACCACGCCGGCATCGTGCAGGGCGCTCAGCGCCTCCAGCCCCGCCACCACGCCCCAGATGCCGTCGAACCGCCCGCCCTGCGGCTGGCTGTCCATGTGGCTGCCGGTCAGCACCGGCGCCAGCGATGCGTCGCTGCCCTCCCGGCGCAGGAACAGATTGGCCGCATCATCCACGCTCACCGTGCAGCCGATCGCCAGCGCCCAGCCGATCAGCATGCGCCTGGCATGCCGGTCCAGCACCGAGAGGCACGGCCGGTTCACGCCGCGATCCTCCGTCCGGTCGCCCGGAATGCCGCCGATCTCGGCTAGCTCCATCAGCCGCGCCCATTGCCGATCCTCGCTCACCGACCCGCTCATGCTGCCTCCGCCCGCCTGTGACGGGACTGTGGAACACGCGGCCGGATCGCGCTAGCGTCGGGCGGTGAGCACGGGGAGGACGGCGATGATGAGCCGCATGATGTTTCTGCGGGGTATGGGCGGCATGGCGCTGGCCGGGGCGGCAATGCTGCCCTCGGGCCGCGCCGAGGGGGCCAAGCCGCCGGCCGCCTTCGGCTCCGCCAAGCCCGGTGCGACCGACGCCTTCATCGTGATCGACGTGCAGAACTGCTTCATCCCCGGCGGCAGCCTTGCGGTGGCCAAGGGCGACGAGGTGGTGCCGATCGTCAACCGCCTGGCCCGCTCGTTCGCCACCGTGGTGCTGACGCAGGATTGGCATACGCCCGGCCACGCCTCCTTCGCCTCGTCCCATGCCGGCAAGCAGGCGTTCGAGATGGTGCGCATGCCCTATGGCGAGCAGGTGCTGTGGCCTGATCACTGCGTGCAGGGCACCCCTGGCGCCGACTTCGCGCCGGGGCTGGCGATCGCCCATGCCGGGCTGGTGCTGCGCAAAGGCTGGCACAAGGATGTCGACAGCTACTCGGCGTTCAACGAAGCCGACGGCAAGCCAACCGGCCTGTCCGCCTACCTCAAGTCCCGCGGCATCAAGCGCGTCTTCCTGGCCGGGCTGGCTACCGATTTCTGCGTCGGCTGGTCGGCGCTGGATGCGCGCAAAGCCGGGTTCAAGGCGGCGGTCATCGAGGATGCCTGCCGCGCCATCGACCTCAACGGTTCGCTCGCCGCGGCCTGGGACAAGATGACGAAGGCAGGGGTGAAACGCCTGCAATCCGCTGAATTGACCGCCTGATACCAACCCCTCTAATGATTGACCGATTGAGAAAGCCAAGGCCAGGGCTTTGCCCTGGACCCACCAGGGGCCAAGCCCCTGGACCTTAAATATATGATAACAAATGGGTTTCCAAAGGCCGTCGGCCTTTGGTGGGTCCAGGGCAAAGCCCTGGCCTTGCTTTCTTCCAGAGGCCAATGAAAAGCCACGCTGGTATAGTCTCCCGGTCAGCCCCGCAGCAGCCCGCCCATCGCGGCGACCCGGTTGTCCGGAAACACCGTGGCCAGCGCCCGCGCGTCCAGCCGCAAATGCTGGGCCAGTACGCCCTTGGTGATCGCGGCAAGGTCGGTGGTGGGCGCGAGGTCGCGGTTCTCGAACAGTTTGCCCTCGCCCAGCCCCGGCCAGTCGCCGCGCACGCGCCCGCCGGCCACGCCGCCTCCGAGCACGAAGGCCACGCTGGCGGTGCCGTGGTCGGTGCCACGCGTGCCGTTCGGGCGCACGGTACGGCCGAACTCGGTCATCACCAGCACCACGGTGCGCGCCCAGACCGGCCCCAGGGCGGCCTTCAGCGCCAGCAGCCCGGCATCGAGCTGGCGCAACGGTCCGGCCAGCCGGTCGGCCTGGTTGGCATGGGTGTCCCATCCGCCGATCTCCAGCGCCGCCAGCCGTGGTCCGTCGGCGGCGGCCAACATCTTGCCGGCGGAGGCGGCCAGGGCGGGGAAGGCGAACTTGTTCGCCGGTTCCTCGGCGCCGGCCAGGGTGGCGGCGCTGAAGCCGCGCTCGCGCAGCCCGGCGGTCAGCGCCGGGCCGGTGACCGGATCGCGCGCGTGCAGGGCGGCGATGCGGGCATACAGGTCGGCCTGCGGCGCCTGGAAGCTCTGTGGCAGCCAGTTGCCGACGGGCGCGGGCCCGCGCAGCAGCACCGGCATCAGGTTGCCCACGGCCAATGCCAGTTCGGCCCCCTTCCCGGGCTGAGAGGGCGCCAGCGCGCCGGCCACACGGTTCAGCCAGCCACTGCTTAGCCGGTGCTCGGCGCCGAACTCCATCCAGTCCTGCGCCTCGAAATGGCTGCGGTTGCGCCAACTCCCGGCGACGGCATGCACGGCCAACATCTCGCCGTTGCCATACAGCGCATGCATCCCGCTCAGTGCGGGGTGCAGGGCGTAGAACCCGCCAAGATCCAGCGCACCCCCCTCCACTCCTGGCGCCGCCGGCCCCATGCCGGCGCGCAGGCCAGCCAATGCCGGGTCGCCGTGCGGCACCACCGCCGACAGCCCGTCCAGCGCGCCGCGCAGCAGAACCACGACCAGGAGCTGTTCGGTCGGGGCCGCCGCCACCGCCAGCGATGTGCGACCCAAGGTGATGGCGCCAGCCAACCCCAGCAGAGTGGCACGGCGCGTCAGTATCGCGGCATCATGGTGCGGGCTCATCGGCGCTGAAACTCCGGGGCGCTGAACAACAGCGTTATCGCCTCGCGCCGCGACCCCGCGCGGGCGATCTCGCTTCGCGTGCCCTGGGCCAGCAGCGGGCCGAGCGTGTTGTCCGCCACCGTCATCGGGTCCAGCCCGGCCGCGCGGGCGGCGGCGGCATAGGCCCAGTCGATCCGTCGCATCATCGCCTCGGGGCTTGACCAGTCCGCCGCGGTATCGGGCCAGCCATTTGGCAGCGGCGCGTTGAACAGCGGCTGGCCCAGCCCGGCCATCACCTCGCGCACCCGCGGCCGGCGGTCGGCCGGCAGGTCCATCGCGCGCGTCACCGCCAGCACATAGTCCGCCGGGCCGCGCAGCTTGGTCATCGGCGCCCACGCCTCCGGCAGGTGGATCAGCGCCAGGCTCGCGGCCTTGAGGTCGCCGCCGGTCTCGCGCAGCACTGTTTCGATGCGGGTCACCGCGGCTTGCGGCGGGTCGTCGGCGACAAAATGGCGCACCAGCTTGGTGGCCAGGCTGCGCAGCGTGGACGGGTGGGCCGCCAGCCAGGCCAGCGCCTGGTCGAGTGCGGCGGCACCTTCGGGATAGCTGCGTCCCATCACCGTCTTGTTGCCCGGCTGGTGCATCTGCGGGCGGAACACCGGCCCCGGCGGGTCCGCCTGCAGCGCCACCGACCAGCCGGTGAGCACGCCGGCAAAGGCGGTGACATCGGCCTGGGTGTAGCCGGCGGCCGGGGTGACGGTGTGCAGTTCCAAGCACTCGCGCGCCAGGTTTTCGTTCAGCCCCTTGTTCTGGCGCCGGCCAGCCTGGCTGTCCGGCCCCATCGACTGCGCGTTGTCGAGGTAGAACAGCATGGCGGGGTGGCGCATGACCGCGCCAAGCATATCCTGGAACCGGCCGGTCACGTGCGGGCGGATCGCTTCGCGCAGAAAGGCGTTGGCCACCGCCACCACACCGCCGCGCCGCACGCTGACCGTGAAGTGGTTGGCCCAGAACCAAACCAGCCGCTCGCGGAAGCCAAACTCGGTGGTCACGGCATGATCGAGCAGGGCAGCGCTGTCGGCAGCCATGATGGCGCGGGAAGCGTTGATTGCATCGTTGCCGCGCTTGAGGTCATCGCGCCGCGCATCCAGCCCCTCGGCCAGCGAATGCGCCTTCAGCGCCAATGCCGGGTCCGGCCCCTCCAGCTGGGCGGCCAGCCAGGCCTCGGGGTTCTCGGGCAACGCCTCGCCGCCTCGGCGACCCAGGGCGAAGCGGTTGAGCGCATGATGGCCACGCATGGTCATAGGCACAGGCTAGCACACCGGCTCGATTTGCTGCCATGCAGCAGTTTCGGCGACATCGCGCTTGCAAAACGGCCCGTGGGCGGGCATGTCACCGCGCAATCGAGCCGGCGTAGGGTCGACCTTGTGGAACGCGCGAAGCGACAGCTTCGCCGCGCTCGCATGCGTCGTATCGGCGCCCGCTCCCGCTGCTGCCACCTCGCGTCCTGTCCGCCCGCGCTAAGCCGGCCCCGCCTGGGGCAAATGGAGACGCCCCGTCCGGGGCAAATGGAGGCTATCGTGTCCACTGACCTCGCCCGCCTGCGCAACATCGGCATCACCGCGCATATCGATGCCGGCAAGACCACCACGACCGAGCGGATCCTCTATTACACCGGCGTGTCGCACCGCATCGGCGAGGTCCATGACGGCAACACCACCACCGACTACATGGACCAGGAGCGTGAGCGCGGCATCACCATCACCTCCGCCGCCGTCACGTGCGAGTGGAAAGAACACCGCATCAACATCATCGACACCCCGGGCCATATCGACTTCAACATCGAGGTGAATCGCTCGCTGCGCGTGCTCGACGGCGCGGTGTTCATCATCGAGGGCGTGGCCGGCGTGCAGCCGCAGTCGGAAACCAACTGGCGCCTGGCCGACCGCTACAACGTGCCGCGCATCATCTTCATCAACAAGCT
>JBBQOT010000287.1:0-4822 GCA_038331165.1 Acetobacterales bacterium | reverse complement strand
CGCCCCGCTGGTCTATGCCCGGTTGTTCGCGACGTTTCCCGAACTGGAAGCGCTGTTCGCGGGCGACAAGCTGGGCATGGTGCGCGGCAACATGCTGCAGGTAACGCTGGAGTGCCTGTTGGATTTCGCCGGCGCGCGCGCCTATGCCCACAACTTCGTCGGCAGCGAACGGGTGAACCACGAAGGCGTCGGCGTGCCGCACGCCCTGTTCGACCACTTCTACGCCACCGTGATCGCCACCTTCCGCGACGCGCTGGGGCCACAATGGACCACCGAGACCGATGCGGCATGGCGGCGCGCGTCTGAAGGGCTGGTCGCGGCGGCACGGGAATAGTTCGCGACGCAACACGCCGGTGGCTTCCGCAGGCTGGCTCGGGCGGTAGGATTCGAACCTACGACCAATCGGTTAACAGCCGATTGCTCTACCGCTGAGCTACGCCCGAACATCACCAGCTGCGGAGCGCGCCTATCTAGATAGCGTGACGGGTCCGGTCAACCCGGCATTTCGCATGCCGACCGCCCAGGCCGGGGAGTGCGGGCGGTGGATTGGTTCGGCGCCGGGCCTGTTGTATAACCGTCGCGGGCGAGAGTGGCGGAACGGTAGACGCAGTCGACTCAAAATCGACCGACGCAAGTCTTGGGGGTTCGAATCCCCCCTCTCGCACCACACTGGCCTGATGCGGCGATCGCAGGCCGTGACGATTTGAGACACGAGGTTTCGGCAGATGATGTTTCGGAGCAACCTCTTCAGCCGTCTGCTCATCCTGGTCGTCGCCGCGACTCTGCCGGCCCTGATGGTGCTGGTTTTCCTGCAACAGGATCTGCGCGGCGACCGGATGGGCCGCATCCCCGGCGAGGCGTTGCAGCAGGCCGAGCTGATCAACGCCAACGTGCACAGCGTGATGGAGGGTGCCCGCCAGCTTTCCACGGCGATGGCCCGTTTCATGACGGTTGCGGCCCTGGACCCGCGCTGTGTCGAGCATATGACCGAGGTGCAGGCCGACCTGCCATCGTACGCCGCCTTATCGGTGCGTGGCGATGCCGGGCGGCTGGTATGCAGTTCGCACCCGGCCCTGGCGAATGCGACGCTGGACCAGCACTGCTGGCGCGCCGGTGAGCCGATGTTGCACGGCGAGGTGCGCAGCGGCCTGTTTTCCCCGGCCACCGACCGGCGCGGTGCGGTGTTGCCGCTATGCGTTGCCTTCTCGGCCACCGACGGAAGAACCGGCATTATCGTCATGGAGCTGAGCCTTGACTGGCTGGCCAACCACATTGCCGAGCTCCACCTGCCGCCCCGCAGCACCGTGGGCATCGCCGACCGCGAGGGCACCACGCTGGTGCGCGTGCCGGGGCAGGCGCAGTTCGCCGGGCTTAAGCTCCCGGACGGCGTGCTGCCGCTGGTCGCAGCACCGCAGCGCGGGGCGGCCTGGGTGGTCGGGATGGACGGGCAGGAGCGGGTGGTGGGCTACGTCCCCGCCGGCCTGCCGGCGCACGGCCTGTTCGTCAGCGTCGGCCTGTTCGCCCCCGACATCCTGGCCGATATCGACGATGCGGCCTGGCAGGGCTTGCTGTTGATGGTGATCGGCGTAGCGATCTCGTTGGGGCTTGCCGCCTTCGCCGGCGAACGCTTCGTCCGCCGCCCGACCGCCGCCCTGCTGGAGGCGGCCCGCCGCTGGTCTGACGGCGACATGCGCGCCCGCGCCAGCTTGCATGAGGCGCCGGGGTCCGAGTTCGGCCGCCTGGCGACCGCGTTCAACATCATGGCCGACGCGCATGGCCGCCGCCGCGCCGAGCTGGAGGAGCTCAACGCCACCCTGGAAGCGCGCGTGCGCGAACGCACCAGCGACCTGGAGCAAAGCCGCAACCGCCTGCAGATCGAGATCACCGAGCGCCAGCGCACCGAAGCCGAGCTGCATCAGGCGCAGAAGCTGCAAGCGGTCGGCCAGCTTGCCGGCGGCATCGCGCATGATTTCAACAACCTGCTGACCGCCATCGTCGGTGCACTCGACCTGATCCGGCGCCGCCTGCCGCGTGACCAGCGGACGCAGTTGCCGCTGATCGAAAACGCGCTGGACGCGGCCCAGCGCGGCGGGCGGCTGACCGCTCAGCTGCTCGCGTTTTCGCGCCGCCAGCGCCTGTTGCCGGTGCCGACCGACCTCAACGTGCCGGTGTTGGGAATGACCGGCCTGCTGGCGAGCACGCTGGGCCGCAATATCCGCATCGAGACCGACCTGGCCGCTGAGCTGTGGCCGGCCATGGTCGACCCCACGCAGGTGGAGGCGGTGATCCTGAACCTGGCCATTAACGCGCGCGATGCCATGCCGGACGGTGGCACTTTGACCATTCGTACCAGGAACCTGGCCATCGCCGTCGAAGATGCCCGCTATCGCCATGCGCAGCCCGGCGACTATGTGGCGCTGGAGGTCAGCGATACCGGCACCGGCATGACGCCCGAGGTGATCGCCCGCGCCTTCGAGCCGTTCTTCACCACCAAACCCCAGGGGCAGGGCGCCAGCGGGGGTGCCGGGCTGGGCCTGTCGCAGGTGCATGGGCTGGCGGTGCAGTCGGGCGGCGATGTCGGCATCGACAGCCGGCCGGGCTTCGGCACAACCGTGACTGTGCTGCTGCCGCGTGCCGCGGCCGCCAGCGCGCGAACGCTCGATGACGGCGTATCCGGGCCGCACGCAAGCCTGCCGCCGCTGCGCGTGCTGGTCGTCGACGACGACCGTGCGGTGCGCGAGATGACCGCCGAGATGCTGCTGGAACGCGGCCACAGCGTGACGGTGGCCGCCGATGGCGCCCAGGCGCTGGCGTTGCTCGACGGCCCCGCCGCGCATGACCGGCCGTTCGACCTGATGCTGGTCGACTACGTCATGCCCGGCATGAACGGCGTGGCGCTGATCCAGGCCGCCCAGGTGCTGCATCCCGCCCTGCGCGCCCTGCTGGTCACCGGCAACGCGGAGTCCGACACCGCCGAGGCGATCCGCCCGGAGGAGATGATGCGCAAGCCCTTCACCATCGCCCAGCTGGAAGATCGGATGGCCCGCATGATCGATGGCGTGCGTGGCGAGGCGGTTGCGCCGGGCACGCCGTGATCGCCGCGGGCCATGGCCTGCTGTCGACTCCCTGCGGCGCCGGCGCCATGCTGCCCGTGTGATTCTGGGGGAGCGGGACATGGCAAATGACGCAACGGACGTGGCGGCCCCGATGGTCGAAATCGGCACCGGCCGATTGCGTGGTATGGTCATCGACGACGTGGCGGCGTTCAAATCGGTGCCCTTTGGCGCCTCCACTGCTGGCGCAGCCCGCTTCCTGCCACCGGCACCGGTCGCACCCTGGGCGGGGATCCGCGACGCCACCGCCTATGCCGGCCACGCGCCGCAAATGGGTTTGCGCCCGGCCTCGCGCCCGGAGTTGGCTGATCTGTACGGCGTCGGCGATACCTCGCCACCGACCGAGGACTGCCTGACGCTGAACGTCTGGACCCCGGCAGTTGGCGATGGCGGCAAGCGGCCGGTAATGGTCTGGCTGCACGGCGGCGCCTTCAGCTACGGCACCGGCAACGGCGAGCGCAGCCGTGGCAGCCGCCTGTGCCGGCGCGGTGACGTGGTGGTGGTGGGCGTCAACCACCGGCTGAACATCCTGGGCTTCCTCGACCTGTCGGCGGTTGGCGGGGCGGAGTATGCGCACTCGGGCAACGCCGGCATGCTCGACATCGTCGCCGCGCTGGAATGGGTGCGCGACAATATCTCCGCCTTTGGCGGCGACCCGGATTGCGTGACCGTGTTCGGCGAATCCGGCGGTGGCGGCAAGGTCTGCACGCTGATGGCCATGCCGGCCGCCCAGGGCCTGTTTCACCGTGCCGTGGTACAAAGCGGCGCGGTGGTCCGCCACCGCACCCCCGACCGCGCCGCGAGGCTGACCGACGCGGTGCTGCGCGAACTCGGCACCGATGCCGCCGGATTGCGCGACCTGCCGCTTGCCCGGCTGCTCGCCGCCGTCGGCCCGGCGCAAAAGGCCCTGGGCCCTTCGGCGCGCCCGCTGTTCGACCGCTATCCGTTCGGCCCCGTGGTGGACGGCACCGTGCTGCCGCGCCAGCCCTTCGACCCCCACGCGACGGCGCTGTCGGCGCATATCCCGCTGCTGATCGGCGACATGAAGGACGAAGCCGCCAGCTTCGTGGCCACCGACGACGCAATGTGGTTCCGCACACTGGACGAGGCGGCGCTGCACCAGCGTGTCGCCGCCCTGGCCGGTGGCGCCGCAGCGCGGGTCATCGACGCCTATCGTTCCGCCAATCCCGCCATGAACCCGGCGGAACTGCTGATCGCGATCCGCACCGACGCTGAATTCCGCATCCGCTCCCTGCTGGTCGCCGAGCGCCAGGCCGCGCTGCACGCCGCGCCCGTGTTCATGTATGCCTTCGAATGGGAAACCCCGGTGCACGACGGCCGACTGAAGGCGCCGCACGCGCTCGACGTGCCCTTTGTGTTCGACACGCTCGACCTCACCCGCGCCCATGGCGACCGCGCCGACGCCTTTGCCCTCTCGGCGCGAATGGCCGAGACTTGGATCGCCTTCGCCCGCACCGGCCGCCCCGCCCATACCGACCTGCCGGACTGGCCGGAATTCGACACGGCGGCACGCGCCACCATGGTGCTGGACGCCACCTGCCGCGTCGTGCACGACCCGCGCGCGCACGGCCGTACGCTGTGGCAGGAACTCACGGCAGGCTGAGCGGGCTGGGTTGGAGGTCCGGGCGGGAATCGAACCCACATTCGCGGATTTGCAGTCCGCTGCATCACCACTCTGCCACCGGACC
>JBBQOT010000286.1:0-4823 GCA_038331165.1 Acetobacterales bacterium | reverse complement strand
TCGAACCCACATTCGCGGATTTGCAGTCCGCTGCATCACCACTCTGCCACCGGACCCCGACGGGTGATGCCGAGGTTATTGGCCGCGCCGCCCGCCCCGGTCAAGGGGCAGGCGCATGCACCGCACGGCGGCTTTGCGCCTTCGGGTGCGCCCACCTATAACAAGCCTCCCGCAGACCAGCCCGGATGCCCTTGATGCCGAACCCTCATGCAAACTTCGCGGCCGCCCGCACCTTGATGGTCGACGGCCAGGTGCGGCCCAACAAGGTAAACGACGCCCGCGTGCTGGCCGCCATGCGCAGCCTCCCGCGCGAACGCTTCGTGCCGGCCGACCATACCGCCCTGGCCTACAGCGACGAGGACGTTCCGCTGGGCGGCGGGCGCTACCTGATGGAGCCGATGGTGATCGCCCGTCTGGTGCAGATCGCAGCGCTGCGTGACGGCGAACGGGCGCTGGTGGTCGGCGCCGGCAGCGGCTACGGCGCCGCCCTGCTGGCGCTGTGTGGCGCCGCGGTGACGGCGCTGGAACAGGACCCGGCATTGCTGGCCATCGCCCGGGTGGTGGTACCCGCGGTCGCGTCGGGGGTCACGATCGTGGAGGGCCCCCTGGCCGACGGCTGGAAAGCCACCGCGCCCTATGACGTGGTGCTGATCGAGGGCGCGGTGCCCGAGATCCCGGCCGCGATCCTGGCGCAGGTGCGCGCCGACGGCGGCCGGCTGGTCACCGTGCTCAAGCCCGGCGCGCGCATGGGCCAGGCGGTGCTGTGCAGCAGCGCCGGCGGCGGGCGGCTGGACCAGCACAAGGTGTTCGACTGCGCGGTGCCGGTGCTGCCGATGCTGGGCCGCGTGCCCGGCTTCGTGTTCTGATCCGCCGCGGAGCGCTTGGGCGTGGCGCGCGGCGGCATCCTGTGGCAAATGGTGCAGTGGATGATCCGGGTTCGGCGGCGCGCCGGGGCGGCACGATGGCGGGAGTGGCTGGTGCATGGCTGACGGAACCAGGGATATGGGGCAGATGAACGCGCGGCGCATGACCTTTCGGGCGGTGCTGGCCGTGGGCGTGGCACTCGGCGTAGCCCTGGGTCCCACCTCCTCGGCCCAGGCCCAGGTGCGCACGCTGAGCGACGCGCTGGCGCTGACCTATGCCACCAACCCCGGCCTGCTCGCCGCCCGCGCCCAGTTGCGCTCGGTCGATGAAAACGTGCCACAGGCGCTGGCAGGCTGGCGGCCGCAGGTCACTATCTCGGCCAACGCCGGCTATATCAAAGGGACGACGGAGCAAATTCGCCCCATCCGGAACAGCACCTCGCTGCGCGGCAGCAACACCGAATCGCTCACCGTCACCCAGCCGCTGTTCCGCGGCGGCGCCACCCGCGCCACCACCAACCGCGCCGAGAACCAGGTGATGGCCCAGCGCGCCACCCTGATCGGGTCCGAGCAGACCGCCTTCACCAACGCCGTCGGCGCCTATGTCGGCGTGATCCAGGCCACCCAGGTGCTGGCGTTGAACATCAACAACGAACAGGTGCTGTCGCGCCAGCTCCAGGCCACGCGCGAACGCTTCCGCGTCGGCGAGATCACCCGCACCGATGTCGCCCAGGCCGAGGCGGCACTGGCCGGCGCCACCGCCACCCGCCAGACCGCCGAAGGCGATGTCCAGGTCGCCCGCTCGGCCTTCCTGCAGGTGATCGGCGAGCCCGCGCCCGACCGGCTGGGCGAGCCGCAGCCGCTGCGCCTGCCGGTGCGCAATATCGACGATGCGCGCGGCCTGGCGGCCAGCAACAACCCCGCCGTGGTTGCCGCGCTGTTCAACGACGCCGCCGCGCGCGACAATTTTGATATCCAGTACGCCCGGCTGCTGCCCAACCTCAGCCTCCAGGGCTCGCTGTCGCGCAACGAGGACGTGCAGACGAAGGACCTCACCACCAAGGTCGGGCAGGTGCTGATGGTGCTGAGCATTCCGCTGTACCAGGGCGGCGCCGAGTATGCCGCCATCCGCCAGGCCCGCCAGCAGCAGCAGCAAAGCCGCCAGCAGGTCGACGACGCGAAGCGTCAAGCGATCCAGCAGGTCACCCAGGCATGGAACACCTATGTCGCCGCCCGCGCCACCATCGACAGCACCCGCCAACAGATCCGCGCCAACGAAATCGCCCTCGAAGGCGTCCAGCGCGAGGCCATCGTCGGCAGCCGCACCACGCTCGACGTGCTGAACGAGGAGCAGCGCTTGCTGAACTCGCGCGTCACCCTGGTGCGCAACCTGGCCACCCTGATCAACGCCTCCTATACTGTGGCGGCGGCGGCCGGCCGGCTGACGGCACGCGATCTTAACCTCAATGTGCCCCTGTATGACGAAACCGCCTATTACCGGGCGGTCCGCAACCGGCTGATCGGCACCGGCGACTACGCCATCGACCAGCCCGGCCGCTGACCGATACGCGGCGCGGGGGCCGCCCAGCTTACGGCCCCCGCCCCGACGCTGGACAATGAGAGGCATGGCGACGACATGAGTGCATCCGTTCCGCCCCACCCCTCGGGCGCCACCCCGGCCACGCCAACGGGTGCCGCGTCGGATCCCTCGATGGAGGACATCCTCGCCTCCATCCGCCGGATCCTGAGCGAAGACGAGCAGGCGGCAAAGCCCGCCGACACGGCCGCTCCGCCCAACCAGGCGGATGACGATGGCGACGTGCTGTCGCTCGACGATTCCATGCTGGTGGCCGAGCCGCTTGCGCCGGTCGAGCAGCCGGCGGCCGCGGCGGCCCAGCCGATCGACCGCGCCGCCGACCTGCTCGCGGCGATGTCCGCCCCCGGTGAACCGCTGGTGGTGGTCGCCGCACCCTCGCTGCCGCCCCTGATGCAGGTCGCCCCCGACCGGCCGATCGCGCCCGAACGCTTGATCGCGCCCGAACGCTTGACCGCGCCAGATCGCCTGATTGCGCCAGAGGCCGAGGCCGCCACCGCCAGCTCCGTCCACTCGCTGTTGCGCACGCTCGAATCCGGCCGGGCGATGCCGGTCTATCGCGGCGGCCCCACGCTGGAAGACATGGTGCGCGAGGAACTGCGCGCCCTGCTGAAGGAATGGCTCGACGCCAACCTTCCCCCCATGGTCGAGCGCCTGGTTCGGGCCGAGATTGATCGCGTGGTAGGACGGGCGGTCGGCTGAGTCCGGCCGCCGCAAGCCTCCCCGCCGTCTCTTCCGCCGCTGTTCGACTGCTGAGAGCCAAAGCCATGCTCGACAAGACCTATTCGCCCGGTGACACCGAGCAGCGCCTCTATGCCGGCTGGGAAGACGCGGGCGCCTTCGCCCGCGCGCCCGACGGCAACGCCGTGCCCTACACCATCATGATCCCGCCGCCGAACGTCACCGGCAGCCTGCACATGGGTCACGCGCTGACGATCACGGTGCAGGACACGCTGATCCGCTGGCGCCGCATGCAGGGGCGCGACGCGCTGTGGCAACCCGGCACCGACCACGCCGGCATCGCCACCCAGATGGTGGTGGAACGATTGCTCGCTGAGGAGGGCACCACCCGCCAGGCACTCGGCCGCGAAAAATTCCTCGACCGTGTCTGGCAGTGGAAGGCCGAATCCGGCGGCACCATCACCCGCCAGCTGCGTCGCCTAGGTGCCTCGCTCGACTGGCCCCGCGAACGCTTCACCATGGATGACGGCCTGTCCGAAGCGGTGCGCGAGGTTTTCGTCACCCTGCACAAACAGGGCCTGATCTACCGCGACCGCCGGCTGGTGAACTGGGACCCCAAGTTCCAGTCCGCCATCTCGGACCTGGAGGTGGAGAACCAGGAGGTGCGCGGCAACCTCTGGCACATCGCCTATCCCATCGAGGGGCAGCCTGGCCGCTTCATCACCGTGGCCACCACCCGCCCCGAAACCATGCTGGGCGACACTGCGGTGGCCGTGCACCCCGACGATGCGCGCTATGCCGACCTGATCGGCAAATTCGCCATTCTGCCGCTGGTCGGCCGCCGCATCCCCATCGTCGCCGACACCTATTCCGACCCGGAGAAAGGCACCGGCGCGGTCAAGATCACCCCCGCCCATGATTTCAACGATTTCGCCGTTGGCCAGCGCCACAGCCTGCCAATGCCCTCGATCCTCGACAAACAGGCGCACGTTGTTCTCGACGAGATCGCCGCCGACATCGCCGTGATCGACGGCATCGCCGACGGCGTCTTCGTCCACACGCTGGCCGGCCTCGACCGCGGCCTCGCCCGTAAGGCCATCGTCGCCGAGCTCGAACGCCTGGAACTGCTGGCCAAGGTGGAGCCGCACATCCACCAGGTGCCGCACGGCGACCGTTCCGGCGTGCCGATCGAGCCGCTATTGACCATCCAGTGGTACTGCAACGCCGCCGTGCTGGCCAAGCCGGCCATCGAGGCGGTCGAACAAGGCCGCACCAAATTCGTGCCGCAGCAATGGGAGAACACCTTCTTCGCCTGGATGCGCGACATCCAGCCCTGGTGCATCTCTCGCCAGTTGTGGTGGGGCCACCGCATCCCCGCCTGGTACGGCCCCGACGGCGAAGTGTTCGTGGAAAAAGACGCCACCGCCGCCCACGCTGCCGCCCTGGCGCATTACGGCGAGGCCAAACCGCTTTCGCAAGACGACGACGTGCTCGACACCTGGTTCAGCTCCGCCCTGTGGCCGTTCTCCACCCTTGGCTGGCCCGAGCAAACGCGGGAGCTGGCCCGCTATTACCCCGGCGACGTGCTGGTCACCGGCTTCGACATCATCTTCTTCTGGGTCGCCCGCATGATGATGATGGGCATCCACTTCATGGGCGACGTGCCGTTCAAGACCGTGCACATC
>JBBQOT010000285.1:0-4833 GCA_038331165.1 Acetobacterales bacterium | reverse complement strand
GGTGTCGCCCACCAGGCAGCCGCCCGGGAAAGTCAGCTTCGGCAGCGACTGGATGCCGCCCTCGCTGATCGCGCGTGCGCCATAGGCGATGCGCCGCCCTCCCTCGAAATGCGGCCGTATCGACGGGTGGGTTTTGAGGCGCTGCATCTCCTCGAACGGCGACAGCCACGTGTTGCTGTAGTCCAGCCCCACCACATAGCCATAGCACACCAGGTTCTTGCCCCAGTGATACAGGAACGACCCGCCATAGGTGGCGCTGTCGACCGGCCAGCCGATGGTGTGGATCACCAGCCCCGGCTTGTGGTTCTCGGCTGGAATTTCCCACAGTTCCTTGATGCCGATGCCATAGGTCTGCGGGTCGCGGCCCTCGCGCAGGTTGTATCGAACCATCAGCTTCTTGGTCAGCGAGCCATGGCAGCCCTCGGCGAAGATGGTGTAGCGCGCGCGCAGTTCCATGCCCGGGGCGTAGTTCGGCCCGTGCGTGCCGTCGCGGGTGATACCCATGTCGCCGGTGGCGATGCCAACCACCCGTCCGTCCTCCTCCAGCACTTCGGATGCCGCAAAGCCGGGGTAGATCTCCACCCCCAACTCCTCGGCCTGGGTTGCCAGCCAGCGGCAGACATTGCCCAGCGAGGAGATGTAGTTGCCCTCGTTGTGCATCGTCGGCGGCGTCGGCAGGCGGATGTCGGCGACCGCCGTGAGGTAGAGAAACTTGTCGACCGTGGCCGGCGTGTCCAGCGGTGCGCCGCGCGCCTGCCAGTCGGGGATCAACTCGGCCAGCGCGCGCGGCTCGATGATGGCGCCCGACAGGATATGCGCGCCCACCTCGCTGCCCTTTTCCACCACGCAGATCGCGGCGTCGGGCGCCAGCTGTTTGAGCCGGATCGCCGCGGCCAGGCCCGAGGGGCCGGCGCCAACGATGACGACATCGAATTCCATCTGCTCACGGGCAGGGGCGTCCGATCCTTCAAGACTGGGCATGCATCCTCCTTGGTCCGGCGCGCGCCCTGGCACGCCCCGGCCGTCTCAAACCATTGCTGCCCGACGGATATGGGCGTGAAACAGGTTACGGACAGACGCGCCAATGCGCAAAACCTCGCCGTGCCGGGCGCTTCGGGATATAGACTGCCGCCGATGGACGCGCTTGAGGCCCTGCGCCTGCAGATCGAATGGGGAGCCGACGAGGCGCTGGCGGACGAGCCGCTCGACCGCCTGGCCGCATCGCTGCGCCCGCCGCCCGCCACGCGTCCGGCCCCACCCCGCGTTGTTGCGCCGCCCCCCGCGGTGCCAGCCCCCGCCTTGTCAGCCCCCGCCTTGTCAGCCGCCGTCTTGCCAGTTCCCGTCTTGCCCATCGCCGGCCCAGCCCAGGTGCGCCGTGCCCGCGAGATCGCCGAGGCCTGCTCCACGCTGGACGAACTGCGCGCGGCACTGGCCGCCTTCGACGGCTGCCCGCTGGCCGCCACCGCCACCAGCCTGGTGTTCAACGACGGCAATCCCGCCTCTGACCTCATGCTGATCGGCGAGGCCCCGGGGGCGGAGGAGGATCGCGCGGGAAGGCCCTTCGTCGGCGCCTCCGGCCAGTTGCTCGACCGCATGCTGGCCAGCATCGGCCTCGATCGCAGCCAGTGCCTGATCACCAACACCGTGTTCTGGCGCCCACCGGGCAATCGCACGCCAACCGACGTGGAGGTGCAGACATGCCTGCCGTTCCTGCACCGCCAGATCGCCCTGGTGCGCCCGCGCCACCTGGTGCTGCTCGGCGCACCGGCGCACAAGGCGCTGACCGGCAGCACCTCAGGCATCACCCGCATGCGCGGCAAGTGGGTGCAGATACAGGTGCCGGGGCTGGACGCGCCGATCCCCACCCTGCCGACGCTGCACCCGGCCTATCTGTTGCGCACCCCCGGGGCGAAGCGCGACGCCTGGGCCGACTGGCTGGCGTTGCGCCGCGGCATCAACGCATCGTGATCAATCGGTGATTTCAGGTCGCCCGGCAAGCGGCTGATTCCGCAGGCGGCGGCTCAAAAGGCGGGCAGAGTCCCATTCGTGGGAGTCGACTCACCCGCCAGGCCTGTGTAGGGCCACCCCTATGCGAGGGACCGGTTACACGCTCTCCCGCCTTCCCGCTGCCCGGGGGATGTTTCTCGGCGCGGCGGTACTGGTCGCCCTGGCGGCCCCGAAGGCGCATGGACAAGCCCTATTCCCGAACGAGGACACCGCCATGGCGGTGCCCCGGGTGGCGCCACGTGCCGTCGGCGCCAACGGCCGAGGCAGCGGTGGCGCGGCACTGCCCCGGCCGCTGGCTCCCAGCGATGCTGCCTTGCTGCGCCGGCTATTCGTGTTGCAGGCCCGCGGCGACATCGCCGAGGTGGTGCGCCGGTCGCTGGCGCTGGCCCCCGGCGACCAGGTGACGGATGGCGTGCTCGGCCACCTGCTCGCCGACCGCCACCTGGGTCCGCACACCCGCACTCCGGCAGTCGACCTGCTGGCCTGGCTGCATCGCTGGCCCGACCTGCCGGATGCGCCAGCGCTCCACGCCCTGCTGAAGCGCCGCCTGCCCGCCGGCACCGCCCCGCCGCCGCCCGCGCTAGCCATGTTGACCCGTGGCGCCGAACCGCCGCCGCCGCCAGAGGAGAGCGAGCCGCCGGCACTGGCGTTGGCCCGCCTGCCCGATATCGACCGCGCGGTGCGCGAGGCCGCGCGCACCGGCGTGTTTGGCGCGGCGGCGAAAGCCATCCTCGGCACCCCCGGCCTGCCACCCGGCTATGCCGCCCTGCTGCGCGGCGAGGTCGGGCAGATCCTGTTCGCGCTGAACCGCGACCGCGAGGCCTATGAGGTTGCCGCCATCGGCGCCGAAGCCTGCCTGCGCGCCCGCGCCCACTGCGTGACCGTGGCCGCCGCCGGCCACTGGGCGGGCTTGGCGGCCTGGCGCATGGACCGCATCGGCCAGGCGCGCGCGATGTTCGAGCTTGCCTGGGCCGCCGGCATCACCACCCCGGCCCAGCGCGCCGCCGCGGCGTTCTGGGCCGCGCGTGCGCATCTGCGCCTGGGCGACGGCGATGGCCACGTGCTGTGGCTGGACCGCGCCGCCACCGAGGCACGCACCTTCCACGGCCTGATCGCGCGCCGCGTGCTCGGGCTGGAGCTGGAAGGCCCATCGCTGCCGCGCGAGACACTGGGCGAGGCCGACCTGGAGGCGGTGGCCGCCCATCCCGGTGGGCTGCGCGCCTTCGCGCTGTTGCAACTCGGCCAGCCCGACCGGGCGGAGGCGGAATTGCGGCTGTTGTGGCCGGCCGTACAGGCCTCGCCGGCGCTGACCCGCGCATTGATGCTGGTGGCCGAACAGGCGGGGCTGAACGGGCTGGCTGCCCAACTGGCCGACCGCGCCGAGCTGGTCGATGGGCGGCCGCGCGAGCGCACCCGTTTCGCCGTGCCCCGGCTGCGCCCGGCCGGTGGGTTCACCACCGATCCCGCGCTGGTCTATGCCATCGCGCGCACCGAATCGAATTTCGACCCCAGCCTGGTGTCGCGCGCCGGGGCGCGTGGGCTGATGCAGATCATGCCGGCAACCGCCCGCTTTCTGGCCGGACTGCCCGAGGCGGAGGGCGACGCGGGCTTGCCGGCGCTGCACGACCCGGCGGTGAACCTGGGCCTGGGCCAGCGCTACCTCAACTTCCTCGCCGCCACCGAGGTGGTGGGCGGCGACAAGCTGCGCCTGCTGGCAAGCTACAATTCCGGGCCCACGGCGTTCGCGCGCTGGCGGGCGACAATGCGCGACCGAGGCGACCCGCTGCTGTTCATCGAGGCGATTCCGATCGACGAAACCCGCGCCTTCGTGCCGCGGGTCATGGCCCATACCTGGCTCTATGCTGCCCGCCTGCGCCTGCCGTCGCCCTCGCTCGACGAACTGGCTGCCGGCGCCTGGCCGCGCTACACTTGGGCCGACAATCCCGTGGCGACGTTGCACTGATCCGCCAATCGGGGGAGGGGAGTTGCCATGGCGCGCCTGGATGAAACACGCCCGTTCCTGCCGGTGAACATCGCAGTGCTGACAGTGTCGGACACCCGCACGCTGGAAACCGACACCTCCGGCGCCACCCTGGCCGCGCGCGTGGTCACGGCGGGCCATCGAGTGGCGGTGCGCGCCATCGAGAAAGACGACGCCGGCGCCATCGAGATCCTGTTGCGGCGCTGGATCGCCGACCCCGCCATCGACGTGGTCATCACCACCGGCGGCACCGGCATCACCGGGCGCGACGTCACCCCGGAAGCCTTCGACCGCGTGCTGGAAAAGCGCATCGAGGGGTTCGGGGAGCTGTTCCGCATGCTCAGCTTCCAGAAGATCGGCACCTCCACCATCCAATCGCGCGCCATCGGCGGCGTGGCCGGCGGCACCTATCTGTTCGCGCTGCCGGGCAGCACCGGAGCAGTCAAGGACGGCTGGGACGACATCTTGGTCCACCAACTCGACAACCGCCACCGCCCCTGCAACCTGGTGGAATTGATGCCGCGGCTGCAAGAGCACCTGAAGGCGGCGGTGTAGGCCGTTTCGTATTAAGCACAGTAGATAGGATAGGCCAGGGCGTCGCCGTTGCGGCGCGAAGCCGCACCGCAGGGACCCACCAGGGGCCAAGCCCCTGGACCCTAAATATATGAAAATAAATGGGTTTCCAAAGGCCGTCGGCCTTTGGTGGGTCCAGCGCAAAGCCCTGGCCTTGGCTTTCTCTATCGGTCAATCATTAGAGGGGTTGGTATTACAGGGGCTCGGGCCGTCGCGCGAAGGCGCGCTCGGGACCTGGTGGGCTTTGGGGCGACGCCCAGACTTGCCTGACT
>JBBQOT010000284.1:0-4834 GCA_038331165.1 Acetobacterales bacterium | reverse complement strand
GGCGGTCAACGCGCGGGTTCCGATCTGCGGCGTGGTGATGTGTTCGGTCAGGAAGGCGACGGAATGGGGGTCGCCATGCAGCACGCTGGCCTCGCCGCCCTCCTCGTAGTTGACGACGATGTTCAGCGCCAGCAGCGCCCCGCCCGGCCAGCGCGGGTCGGGCGGGGTCCGGCCATAGCCGACCATGTCACGGGGATAGCCGGAGGCAGCGGGAGCGTACGGATTCACCATCGCGCCATCACATCACAGCGCACCGGCGCAGGCCAGCATTCCGCCGGCGTTGGCCGTGCGTCAGCCGTTGGCGACCTTCTTCGGCACCTCGGCGGCCGCTTTGCGGGCGGTCGCCTGTGCCTCAGCCATGATGCCGCGCAGGTCGCGCAGGAAGGCGGTGCCCTTCAGGGTGCGCTGCACCAGCACGCTGCGGCGGTCCATCGGGTCAACCTTGCGCCGTGCCAGGTCAAGTTCGCCCAGCCGGTCGAGTGCCCGGGTGATGGCGGGTTTGGACACATTCAACTCGGCGGCGAGGCCGCGCACGGTGTGCGCGCCGTCCACGAGGTAGCAGGTCAGGAACACGCCCAGTTGGCGCGCCGACAGATCGGGGCCGTCGCGCCGCACCAGGGCAACGACGGTATCGCGCAGCACACCTACCAGGTTCTCGGGAGTCGGGTTGGCAGCCATGTCAGGTTCCTTTTTGTTGTAGGAGCGAAGGCTTCTTGTGCCGCCCCGTTGGTCGACGTGGTCGGAGCGGGAAACGGCCGCGCGTTCGGTTCAGCGTGCGAGGAGCTTGGTTTCGATCGCGGCAGCGACGGCGCGCATCGCCTGGGCCTCGCCGCCCTCGGGCCGTCCGGGGCGGGAAGAGTCGTTCCAGGCGTACAGGTCAAAATGCAGCCACGGGGTGCCCGCGGCCACGAAGCGGCGCATGAACAGGGCCGCCACGATGGCGCCGGCCATCGGCTTGCTGGCGACGTTGTTGAGGTCGGCGATCGGGCTGTCGAGCCAGGAATCGTAGCCGTCCCACAGCGGCAGCCGCCAAACCGGGTCGTGCACCGCCGCCCCCGCGCGCTCCAGCGCCGCCGCCCAGCCATCGTCATTGGAGAAATAGGCCGGCAGGTCAGGCCCCACCGCCACGCGGGCGGCGCCGGTGAGGGTGGCGCAATCGACCAGCAGCGCGGGTTTCTCGTCCGACGCCTCGGCCAGCAGGTCGCACAAGACCAGCCGACCTTCGGCATCGGTGTTGCCGATCTCGACCGACAGGCCGCGGCGGGTGCGTATGACATCCAGCGGGCGCATGGCGCGGCCGGAGACGGAGTTTTCCACGCAGCCCAGCCGCACCACCAGGCGGATCGGCAGGTCGGCATCCATCAGCATGGACGCCAGGCCGAGCACGGTGGCGGCACCGCCCATGTCTTTCTTCATGCGCAACATGCCGGAGGATGGCTTGAGGTCGTAGCCGCCGCTGTCGAAGCACACGCCCTTGCCGCATAGCGAGACCAGCGGCGCATCGGGTGCGGCGGTGCTGCCCTGCCAGCGGAAGGTCGCCACCACGGGTGCCCGGTCGGATCCGCGGCCGACGGCGGCGATGGTGGGGTACTCGCGTTCCAGATCAGCACCTTCGGTCAGCGTCCATGCCGCCTTGTGTGCGCCGGCCAGGGCTGTCGCCGCGGCGGCCAGTTCGGCCGGGCCTAGCAGGTTGGCCGGGGTGTTGATAAGGTCGCGCGCTAGCCATGTGGCCCGCGCCTGCGACAATGCGCGCGCCGCGGCTGCATCGGCGACCAGCCGGGCCGGAGCGCGCTTCGGGGCGCGGAACTGCGTATAGCGGTACGCGCCAAGACCGAATCCCAGCAGCGCCAGGTCATGATCGTAGTCTCCGTCGGCGAGTTTCCAGTCACCTTCGGGAAGGCCGAGTGCAAGGTTGCCAAAAGCGAAAGGCGAACGAACCTCACCCAGGCCGAGCGCCGCCGCAGCCACGCCATCCGGTCCGGGCAGTAACCGCAATTCCTGCGCCTGCGCAGTGAAGCCGCTGTCGCGTAGCCACGCTGCCTGGGCCGCCGGCAACTGGGCGCGCCACACGTCCAACTCCGTCGGCCGGATGGCATGCACCAGACGAACCTGCTGGCCCTCGGCGACGAACGGCAACTCCTGGGCCGACATGATCATACCTCTCAGGCAGGAATCCGGCACCGACGGTGTCGATTCAACTCATGTCAAAACATGCCACCGCCGCGCCGATAATTCAACCTCGTTACGGAAATGCATGGCGGAATGTTTCTAAATATTCCGTAACGCACCCGGCGGTCACGTTCGCGTGACTGATGCCAGCGGGCCCGATGTTCCACCCCTCGAACAAGGGCAAGGCAAGGCCAGGGCGTCGCCCCATGGGCACAAAGATAAGGAAGGCGAGGGCTCTGCCGTCGCGGCGCGAAGCCGCGCCACGCGACCCGCAAAGCGTCAGGGGCCCTTTGATCCCGCTACCTTTAGTGCCCGTGCCCGCTGCCATCAGTCGAACCCGTGTATCTATCTGGGGCTGCTGGCGTAGCCAAGAGAATTCGTGGCGTTCCCAAACTATCAACCTGTCGGAATTATTAATTTTTCTTGGAAAGAAAGGTCCAGGGGCTCGGCCCCTGGCGGGTCTGGGCAGAGCCCAGCCTCCCTTATCTTCGTGCCTAAGGGGCTTCGCCTTGGACTCACCAGGGGCCGAGCGCGCCTTCGCGCGACGGGCCGAGCCCCTGGCCTTGCCTATGCAGATCGGCCAATCATCAGGCCGCCCTGGCCATGCGCAGTCAGCCGCGCCCCAGCGCTTCGGCCAGCCGCGCTTCGACCGCCCGTGCGAAGCTTGCCGGGTCGCGCGGTGCCTCGCCGTCCTGGATGCGCGCGAGGTCGAGCAGCATGCCGGCGCTGGCGGCGATGTCTGCACTGGCCGCCACCTGGGCCGCCAGGGCAGCGACCAGGGCGTGGCGCGGATTGATCTCCAGCACCGGCGCGCTGGCCATGGCCCCCCGCCCGGCGCGGCGCAACAGACGTTGCATCTGCAAATCGGCCGCCCCGCTGCCGGCCGCCAGCACCACCGCGCTGTCCACCAGCCGGTCGGTGGTGCGCACGTCGCTGACCGCCTCGCCCAGTGCCGCCTTCAGCGCCGCCACCAGGGCGTCGGTGTCGGCCGCCTCGCCCGGCGGCGCTTCCAGTGGCGCGATCTTGGCCAGGTCCTCCGCCCCCTGGGTCACGCTGCGCAAGGCATGACCGTCGAAGCTGTCCAGCCGGTCGGGCCAGAAGGCGTCGATCGGATCGGCCATCAGCAGCACTTCCACCCCCCGCGCGCGGAACCCTTCCAGCTGGGCCGAGCCGCGCAGCGTCTCCACGCTGTCGCCGGCCAAATAGTAGATCGCCGCCTGCCCCTCCTTCATCCGCGTCACGTAGTCGGGCAACGACACCAGCCCGTCCTGGCCAGAGGAGGCGAAGCGCAGCAGCGGCGCGATTTCGGCGCGATGGTCGTTGTCGTCCCAGGCGCCTTCCTTGATGACGGCGCCGAAATTCTCCCAAATCTTGCCGTACGCCTCGGCGTCCTTGGCCTGGGTCTTCAGTTCGGTGATCACCCGGTTGGTGACGGCACGGCGGATGCGCGCCAGCACCGGGGTTGCTTGCAGCATCTCGCGCGAGACGTTCAGCGGCAGGTCTTCGGTATCGACCACCCCCTGCACGAAGCGCAGCCAGGGCGGCAGCAACTCGGCGCGGTCGGTGATGAACATGCGCTTCACATGAAGGCGCACCCGCGACACCCGCTCCTGCTCGCCACCCGGCTCGAACGGCTTCATGCCGGGGATGAACAGCAGGGCGTAGAACTCCGCCATGCCCTCGGCGCGCCAGTGGATGGTCGCTGCCGGGGTGTCGAAATACAGGCCGAGATGGCGGTAGAAGTCGTGGTAGCCGTCCTCCGCGACCTCCGACCGGTTCTTGCGCCACAGCGCGGTGCCCTCGTTGGCCGCAACATCCTGGCCGTCGCGCGCGATTGTCACCGGGATGGTCACGTGGTCGGCCCATTTACGCACCACTGCTTCCAGCCGCGCGGGGTCGAGGTATTCCTCGGCATCGTCCTTCATGTGCAGCACGATGGTGGTGCCCGCCGTCTCGCGCTCGGCCGGCGCCAGAGTGAACGCGCCGCGCCCGTCGCTGGCCCAGGTCCAGGCCGCCTCGGTGCCGGCCTTGCGCGAGGTCGCTTCCACCCGGTCGGCCACCATGAAGGCGGAATAGAAGCCGACGCCGAACTGGCCGATCAGCCCCACCCGCTGGTCGGGCGCCGCCGCGGCCAGCTTCTCCCCGAAGGCGCGCGTGCCCGAGCGGGCGATGGTGCCAAGATTGTCGATCATCTCCGCGCGGTCCATCCCGATGCCGTCGTCGCTGATGCTCAAGGTGCGGCCGGGCTTGTCGGGCACGATACGCACCGCCGCACCCTCGGGCAGGGTCAGGGCGGGGTTGGTCAGCCCCTCGAAGCGCCGGCGGTCGGTGGCGTCGGCGGCATTGGCCACCAGCTCGCGCAGGAAGATCTCCCGCTCGGAGTACAGGGAATGTACCACAAGGTCGAGCAGCCGCCCCACCTCGGCACCGAAATCGTGTTTTTCCACCGTCGCGTCGTCTGTCGTCATCGTGCAACCCTCGTTCGCGCTTGCTTGATGGCGGATATGTAGGCGGTCCAAAGGATTTCAACGAGTTCATCGTCACGTCATCATGGGTGGGTTGCATTTCGCACCGCAGCATCCGACCATTCCCTCATGTCGGGATTCGCTCCCCGGGTGAAGGCGGTGCTGGGCCCCACCAATACGGGAAAGACGCACCTCGCGAT
>JBBQOT010000283.1:0-4854 GCA_038331165.1 Acetobacterales bacterium | reverse complement strand
CCCCCATGAGCCTGTTCGAACGCGCCGCGATCACCGGCATCGGCGAGACCGCCTATGGCCGCGGGATGCAGCAAGGCAGTTCGCTGTCGCTCCAGATGCAGGCGTCGCTGGCGGCGATCGCCGACGCCGGGTTGTCGCCGCGCGATATCGACGGGGTGATCCCGATCGCCACCGGCGCGGCCGTGGCCGAGGATTTCATCACCAATTTCGGCATCCCCGACCTGAAATTCTCCGCCACCACGCCGATGGGCGGCGCGTCGTGCGTGGCAGCGATCCAGGCGGCCGCGGCCGCGGTGGCCAGCGGCATCTGCCGCCACGTGCTGCTACCGATCGGCCGCACCGGCTATTCCGGCACCCGCATCGGCGCGCGGGTGCACGAGATGCCGCAATTCCGCACCATCGGCGAATTTGAACTGCCGCTGGGCAACGTAGCCCCCGCGCAGATCTACGCGCCGATGGCCCGCCGCCACATGGAGCTCTACGGCACCACCAGCCGCCAACTAGCTGAAATCGCCGTCACCACCCGCCAGCACGCCATCCTCAACGGCAACGCCGCGATGACCAAGCCCTTGACCATCGAGGACCACCAGGCCAGCCGCATGATCGCCGACCCGTTCCACCTGTTAGACTGCTCGCTGGAAAGCGATGGCGGGGCCGCCGTGGTGGTCAGTTCCGCCGAGGCCGCGCGCGATCTGCGCCAGCCGCGCGTGCTGGTGATGGGCGTCGCCGAGGGCCACCCGGATTCGCCCAGCGTGATCACCCAGCGGCCCGACATCCTGCGCATCGGCCTGGCCAAGGCGGTCCCGCGCGCCTTCGCCATGGCCGGGGTGAAGCCTGCCGATATCCAGCTGGCCGAGATCTATGACTGCTTCACCTACGTGGTGCTGCGCCAGTTGGAG
Source organism: Acetobacterales bacterium (assembly GCA_038331165.1). Lineage (GTDB taxonomy): Bacteria > Pseudomonadota > Alphaproteobacteria > Acetobacterales > Acetobacteraceae > CAMDGX01. Next base: position 3,955 of record JBBQOT010000283.1, on the reverse strand, counting down.
GAGCTCGGCTTCTGCCAGCCCGGCGAGGGTGGCGCCTTCGTGCAGGATGGCGGGCTGGGCCTGGGCGGCCGGTTGCCGGTGAACACCCATGGCGGGTTGCTGAGCCAGGCGCACCTCGCCGGCATGAACCACATTGTCGAACTGGTGCGCCAGTTGCGCGGCCAGGGTGGTGCGGCCCAGGTGCCGGGCGCCATGCTGGGGCTGGTCACCGGCTACGGCGACATGGGCGACGGTTCGCTCGCCATCATGCGGAGAGGGTGATGTCAGACGCATTCGCCAAGCCGGTGCCGCACCCCTCGCCCGACACCCAGCCATACTGGGACGGGCTGGCGCGCGGCGAATTGCTGATCCAGCGCTGCCGCGATTGCGGCAAGCTGCGGCACTATCCGCGCCCGGTGTGCGACGGCTGCTGGTCGATGGCGCATGATTGGGTCGCCGCCAGCGGGCGCGGCACGGTGCAGTCCTGGACCGTGTGCCACCACCCGTTCCACATGGGCTTCAAGGCCCAGTCGCCCTATGTGCTGCTGACCGTGGACCTTGCCGAGGGCGTGCGGGCCATGGGCCAGTTGCGCGGGCTGGACGCGGCGGCGCTGCGCCTCGGTCTGCCGGTTGCGGTGGCGTTCGAACCCGAGGGCGATGGGCCGCCGCTGCCGGTATTTCACCCAGCGGCTTGATTGCTGGAGAGTTACCGGGCAAGCAGTTGAATATTAAGATATTGTGAATCGGCCGCCCGGCGACCGGGATGGGTTTTCGAGGCACTGCCGCAAGAATGTCGCTGATACCTTGGTTTTGTGGCTCTGCGCGCTGTTGACGAGGCGCGACGCAACGTCCATATGCGTCTCTTGCATGGCTGTCTCCACCTGAGAGTCGCGTAGATTCGCGCACCGACCGGTGGTGGTTCGGATCAATTTTGGGGGCTCACATGAACGAGCAAGACCTTCGCAACATGATCGAGGGAGTGCGGGCGGGCCGCATGGACCGTCGGTCCTTCGTCCGGCGCCTGGCCGCGTTTGGCATCGCGGCGCCGATCGCCACGCAGCTGCTCACCCATTCGGGCGTCGCGATGGCGCAGACGGTGACGCAGATCGCCAGCACGTACAAGGCCACCAAGCGCGGCGGCGGCGGCGCGCTGAAGGTGCTCTGGTGGCAGGCGGCGACCCTGTTGAATCCGCATTTCGCCAGCGGCACCAAGGACCAGGACGGCAGCCGCATCTTCTACGAGCCGCTGGCCGCCTGGGACGGCGACGGCAACCTCAAGCCGATCCTTGCCGCGATGATCCCGTCGCGCGAGAATGGCGGCCTGGCCGCCGACGGCAAATCGGTCACCTGGAAGCTGAAGCCCGGCGTGAAATGGCATGACGGCAAGCCGTTCACCGCCGATGACGTGGTGTTCAACTGGCAGTATGCCTCCGACCCCGCCACCGCGGCGATCACCAGCGGCAGCTACAAGGACGTCGTCGTCGAGAAGGTCGACGACCTCACCGTCAAGGTGAATTTCAAGGGACCGCAGCCGTTCTGGGCCGACTCCTTCGTCGGCGCCACCGGCCAGATCATCCCGAAGCACCTGTTCCAGGACTTCATGGGGGCCAAGTCGCGCGACGCCCCGACCAACCTCAAGCCGGTCGGCACCGGCCCCTACAAGTTCAAGGATTTTCGCCCGGGCGACACGGTGTTCGGCGACATCAACATGGATTACCATGTGCCGAACCGCCCGTTCTTCGACAGCATCGAGATGAAGGGTGGCGGCGACGCCGTCTCGGCGGCCCGCGCCGTGCTGCAAACCGGTGAGTATGATTTCGCCTGGAACCTGCAGGTCGAGGACGAAGTGCTGTTGCGCCTGGAGAAGGGCGGCAAGGGCCAGGTCAAGATCACCGAGGGCGCCGGCTGCGAGCATCTGCAGCTCAACAACACCGACCCTTGGACCGAGGTCGACGGCGAGCGGTCCAGCATGAAGACCAAGCACCCCTCGCTGACCGATCCCGCGGTGCGTGAAGCCATCGCAATGCTGATCGACCGCAAGTCGATCCAGGACTTCATCTATGGCCGCACCGGTGTCGCGACCGCGAACTGGGTCAACAACCCGCCGCGCTTCCGCTCGAAGAACACCAGCTTCGAGTACAACATCGACAAGGCCAATGCCCTGCTCGACAAGGCCGGCTGGGCCAGGGGTTCGGACGGCATCCGCGCCAAGGGCCCGGTGAAGCTGAAATACGTCTACCAGACCTCGATCAACCAGCCGCGCCAGAAGTGCCAGGCGATCATCAAGCAAGCCTGCGCCAAGGCCGGCATCGAGATCGAGATCAAGTCGGTGGTCGCCTCGGTGTTCTTCTCGTCGGACCTCGCCAACCCCGACAACTATCCGAAGTTCTACGCCGACCTGCAAATGTACAACACCGGCCCCGGCCAGCCCGACCCCGCCGTGTGGCTGCAACTCGGCCTGACCAACCAGATCTCCACCAAGGAGAACAAGTGGCAGGGCCGCAACCCGATGCGCTGGAGCAATGCCGAGTTCGACAAGCTGCTGATCGCGGCGGACAGCGAACTGGATCCGGTGAAGCGCGTTGCCATGCTGATTGCCTGCAACGACTTGATGGTCAAGAATCAGGCAGTCATCCCGATTGTCTACCGGCCGACCGTGTCCGGCATCAGCAACAAGCTGAGCGCCAACATCAGTGGCTGGGACAGCAATTTCTACGATCTGGCCGATTGGTACGTAACCGCCTCAACCTGATCGTGCTGGCCTGACCACCACCGCCGGAAGGGGATGCGGAATCCCTTTCCGGCGGTAGGGCTTTTTTCCCGGAGTAGTTCGTGTCCCGCGCCTATCTGCTGCGACGCATCCTGTTGGCGATTCCGGCCCTGCTGGGGATTAGCGTGGTGCTGTTCACCGTGCTCGCCCTGGCGCCGGGCGACCCGTTCGAGGAACTGACCCTCAACCCAAACGTGCCGCCCGAAGTGCGCATGCGGTTGCGGGCCTCGCTGGGCCTCGATGACCCCGTGTATCTGCGCTACTTCCATTGGCTGTTCGCCATGCTGAAGGGTGACTGGGGGTTTTCCTTCGTCAGCCGCATCGATGTCGACCAATTGATCCTGCAACGCGTGCCCACCACGGTCGCGGTGATCGGGGTGTCGCAGCTGCTGGCCATGGCCATAGCCGTGCCGGTGGGCGTGCTCGCGGCGGCGCGGCCCTACTCCATGTTCGACAAGATCGCCAACACCATGGCGTTTGTCGGCTTCTCGCTGCCCACATTCTTCACCGGCCTGTTGCTGATCCTGCTGTTTTCGGTCCAGCTCAACTGGCTGCCGATGGTCTACCAGTCCACCCTGCGCGAAACCGGCGGGGCGTGGTGGGCGACACAGATCAAGCAGTCAATCATGCCGATCATGGTCCTGGGCCTGTTCCAGGGCGCATCCTTGGTGCGCTACGTGCGTTCGTCGGTGCTCGATGTCATCAAGCTCGACTATGTGGTGACCGCGCGCTCCAAGGGCATCGGCAACCGCCGCGTGCTGGTGCGCCACGTCGTGCGCAATGCGCTGATCCCGGTGGTGACGCTGGTGGCGCTGCAGATGCCGATCGTGTTCGGCGGCGCCATCGTGACAGAGCAGATCTTCCGCATTCCCGGCATCGGCTCCCTGTTGATCACCGCCATCCTCGGCAACGACACGCCAGTGGTGATGGGTGTGACCTTCGTCTTCGCCTGCCTCGTTGTCCTCTTCAACCTGATTGCAGATATCCTCTATGGCTGGCTCGACCCTCGCATCTCATTCCGCTGAGGGACCCGCCATGGTCCCTACAGCTGTTCCTCCGGTTGCCGTTCGTTCCACTGCGCCGGTGACCCCGGCCATGGAAGCGTGGCGCCGCTTCCGCAAGCACAAGCTGGCGGTGGCCAGCTTGTTCATTCTGGGCGCGATCATCCTGACGGTCCTGATCGGACCGATCCTATGGGCGGTGCCG
>JBBQOT010000282.1:0-4859 GCA_038331165.1 Acetobacterales bacterium | reverse complement strand
GGCGGGTGGGCTTGGGGACCGGGGTGATCAGTTCAGAGCGGCGGCGGCCTTCGACTGGCGGAAGGTCAAGCGGCTGACCTTCTGAGTCCAGCGGGTGGTGGAGCCGTGGCGGCTCATAGGGTGAATTGATGATGGGATGTTCGAAGAAGCGATCGGCCACGCGGTCCACCTCAGATCGGCTTAATTGACGGTCCTGCCAGACCGGCAACGACCGGCGCATTTAGGTAGTAGCGCATTGCAGTCGTGTTCCCGCAAGTGTGGGCGTTAAGGCCGGTTACGAAACTGTGTGGCGCACGAGTTGCACAACTTTTGCGCGATTATCCTTGCTCGTAACGGTCAAGCGAACATGGGCGGCCCACGCGCTTAACGTGGCAGCCTTCTCCGTCTTCCAGTCGTGCCGCTGATAGACCCCCACAAGGCCGGCGCGGTTGCCGGAAATGTGGTTCAGGACGGCTTCGGTCACTTTCATACGCACGCCAAGGCGCTGCAGCCCGGTGGCCAAGCGGCTTGCATCGGCAGGTCCAGGAAGGGATTTGCCGGCACAGTGTCCGGCCACACCGCCCCGGCCACCCTGGCGGGGTTATGGCTGCTACGTCGGCTTGGACGCCCCTGACGGCACCGCGCGCAGCAACAGCAGCGCCACGAAGGCCACGGCGCAGCACGACCCCGTCAGCCACAGCGCTGGCAACACCCCGCCATATTCCAGCACCAGCGCGAACAGAAATGGCGCCGTCGCCTGCAGCAGCCGCGAGGGGGCGGAGATCAGCCCGGTCCGTGCCCCGTATCCCACCGGCCCGAACACCGCCAGCGGCAGCGTGCCCTTGGCGATCGTCAGCACCCCGTTGCCCATGCCGTGCAGCACCACGAACACCGCCGCCGCCGGTCCACCGAACAGCGCCAGCACCACCGCCCCGATTGGATGGCAGATCGTCGCGATCCGCGCCGAGACCAGTGGGTGGAATTGGCGCAGGAAGCCGAACTCCAGCATGCGCGCGCCCACCTGCGCCGGCCCGATCAGCGCGCCTGCTGCGATCGCCACCGCCGGCGCCGTTCCTGCCGCCTCCAGCAACACCGGCAGGTGGGCCGCCATCGCCCCGGCCACGAACCAGGTCGTCGCGAACACCACCGCCAGAAGCGGCATGGCGAAGCGCGGCGGTGGCCGCCCGTCGGGTTCCACCGACGCCGCGGTCTTCTCCGGCGGCGGGGCCTGCGGCACCAGGAAGCGGTTCAGCGGCAGGCCCAGCACGACGTGCAGCGCGGCCCAGGCCAGGCACGCCCCGCGCCAACCCACGACCTCCTCCAGCACCGCGGAGACCGGCCAGCCGACCGTGCTGGCGAAGCCGGCGATCAGCGTGATCCCGGTGATCGGTCCGCGTGCGGCCCGGCCGTAAAGCCCCGCGAGCGTGGCGAACGCCGCGTCGTACAGGCCCATGGAGATGCCGACCCCCATCACCAGCCAGCCGGCCGTCATCACCACCGGCCCCTGCGCGGCCGCCAGCAGGGCGAGTCCGGCCGCGAGCACCAGGTTCGATGCGGTCAGCACCGCCCGCCCGCCCTTCGCGTCGATCACCCGACCCACCCAGGGCGCGATCAGCGCCGACAGCACCAGCGCCGCCGAGAACGCGCCGAACACCCAGCTCGACGCCAAGCCCAGTTCGCGCGCCATCGGCACCGCCAGTACCGCCGGGATATAGTAGGACGACGCCCAGGCCAGCGTCTGCGTCACGCCCAACGCAATTACCACCCGGGTCGCGCCGGGCGGTGCGGAGCCACTCATCGCGGCACCTCCGCCGAAAGGAGCCGGGGCGGGCACTGGGGCAGGGGGCGTCGCGACACGGTCATGCGCAAGGCTATGGCGCGCATGCGACCGCGCATCAATCCGCCCGCGCCGGGCGTTATTTGCCGGTGCCGGATTCCTGCCGCCGCCATGCCTGAGTCCCCGATAGCCGGGCAACCGCATCGAGGGTCTGTCCGTGCAGGGCAACGAGGTCGAGCAGATCGGTCTGCAGCGCATCCACGCGGGCGCGCAAATGGGCGATCTCGACCCGCAACTGGGCGGTGTCGTCCATCTTCATCTCCATGGCGGCACTCCCGCCAAGCCCGGCGCGGGTTGAATTCTATCGTGCCCAATCTTCCCCGACAGCGCAATCACGCGGACGTGATCCAGCGGCCCGCTTCCCGCCCGGACGAGGTAACTGCGCGGCGCACCCCGTCGCGGCGGGGTGAGGTGCACCGCTGCGAGACACGTCGGTTGCTGCACCGATTCCGGCGTCCAAACATAAAAAATGCGATCATTCTGCGTCCAGTTACTTCACCACCCGATTAATATGATGAAAACGTAAATATTTTTTTGCAGGGATCGTATGAGTGTCGCTCGCGTTCATGGGGCGGGGATATGCCGTATTTGGAGATCAGCCCGTCATGGTACTGCGATATTCAGCACTAATTGGCGGAACAAGCAACGATACCTTTAGTGCCAGCGCCTATGCCGCCATGTTCGGCCTCCAGGGGCGCGACGTTTTCGGCGGCGCCTCCGCCTTGGCCATCGGCGGCACCGGCAACGACACCTACTTCATCAGCAGTCCTGCGATCGTAACGATTATGGAGCGATCCGGAGCGGGCGATGCCCTGGTGGCGACGGCAATCGGCTTCGACCGCGACAGCACGCGCGCCATTGCGCTCGACTCCCGCCATCTCTTCCTGTTCGACACCGCCTCAGCACAAGCCATGGTGCTGCTCGACTGGCAGCAGCCCGCCAACCGTATCGAGACCTTCACCCTTTCCGGCGTCACCTATTCCTACGACCAGTTCGCCACCGCCATCGCCGGCTTCCCCCGCTACGAAGGCGATTTCACCTGGGAAGCGGCATCCGCCGCCCAATACTTCATCCTCGCCCCCGGCGACACCACGGCGGTGATCAACGAGTCGCTCGATTACTACCGCGCCACCTCTATTTCGACGGAGCAGCCGGTCTTCGCCGTCGCCGATGTGGCCGCCGGCACCAACGGCGTCATCGCCGCCGTTCCCTACACCGGCCCGGTCGGGCATCTCGACCTGCAGTTCATCGGCGGCGACGCCGGCGAGGCGATCGTCGGGACCGCATTCAGCGATTTCTTTAACGCCGGCGGCGGCAACGACGCCATCGATGGCGGCCTCGGCGACGATGTCATCGACGGCGGCCTGGGCTCCAACTTCCTCACCGGCGGGCACGGCCGGGACATCTTCTTCCTCGACGGCCGCGGCGGCGGCGCCACCTGGTCCACCATCACCGACTGGGAACAGGGTGAGCAACTGTCCCTCTGGGGCTGGCTGCCCGGCATCAGCACCTCGGCATGGGTCGCCAGCGACGGTACCGCGGGCTGGACCGGCGTGACACTGCACAGCGACCTCAACGGCGACGGCATGGTCGAAACCTCCGTCACCTGGACCGGCCGCAGCCAGGCCGACCTGCCAACGGCGAAGGAGTTCAACGGCCTGCTCTGGTTCGTCTGAGGCCGCGCCGCCACAGCCCGGCAACCCCTGTCCCAGTCCGGCTGGCGCCATCCGCGGCGCTGCGGCCTACTTGCCGCGCACCGTCCGGAGCCGACCATGCCCGCCCCGATTTCTTTGCCGTTGGCCGGCACCATCGCCACCCTCGCCCTCACGCGCCTCGCCTTCGGCTTCCAGCTGCAAACCGTCGCCACGCTCGGCCCCGACCTGATGTTCCTGCTGGCGCTGGACTTCGCCGCCCTTGGCGGGCTGATCGGCGCCTATCTTGACCCCGGCATCTTCGTCGCCCTCCCCAGCGGCTTCCTGGCCCGCCGCTTCGGCGACCGGGTGGTGGCGATCGGCGGCGCTTGGCTGATCGCCCTCGGCGGCGCCGTCGCGGCCCTGGCGGTGCAGGAGGAATGGGGCATTGTGCCGATCGGCCTCGGCCGCGCCATCGCCGGCATCGGCGCGGTCGGCACGTCGGTGATGCAAAGCAAGATGGCCGCCGACCGCTTCCCCCCTCGGCAGTTGCCGACGGCGATGGCCCTGCTGCTCGGCATGTTCCCGATCGGCATCGGCCTGGCCCAGGTCGTGCTGCCGCCGCTCGCCGCGGCCCACGGCGTGGCGTCGGCATTCTGGCTCGGCGCGGCCGGCGCGGGTGTGGCAGCGCTGCTGTTCAGCTTCGCCTGGACCGAGGCCCCGCACGCCACGCCGCGCACCCTGGCCTGGCCGAGCGGGCGAGAGATGAGGCTGGTAGCGATCGCCGGCCTGATCTGGATGGTCTACAACGCCGCCTGGTTCAACTTCATGGCCTGGATGCCCTCGCTGCTGGCCGTGCGCGGCCACGCGCCCTGGGTGGCCGACACGGTGCTGACCCTCGGCACCTGGGCGAACTTCCCCGCCATGCTGCTCGGTGGCTGGCTGGCAGCGCGCTATGGCCGCAGCCTGGTCTTCGTCGCCGGCACCGTCGTATGCACCCTCTCGGTGGCCGGGCCGGCAGTGGTCGACGCGCCGATCCTGTGGGGCATCATGTTCGGCACCATCGCGGCGATGCCGGGCGGGCTGATCGTCGAACTCGGCGCGATGTCCTGCCGGCCGGAGAACCGCGCAGTCGGCATGGGGATCTTCTACATCACCTACTAGGGCGTGTCGTCATTTAAGCCAGCTTAGGGCGCAAACCAAATGCAATCCGGCCAGAAAGTTACGCGCGGTTTTTTCGTAGCGCGTCGCGATGGCTCGAAAATGTTTGATTATACCGCGTTCACGCGATAATCCGGAACTCCGTTGGGTCGATGACACGAAAATTGTCGGTTACCTCATCGCAGTATGTGGTCCAGTTCCGTGGCACGTCGTCGCGGAGGAAATTGAGCATCGCGGTGCTGAATTCCCTG
>JBBQOT010000281.1:0-4862 GCA_038331165.1 Acetobacterales bacterium | reverse complement strand
AACAGGGCGCAACGGCCGAGGTCTTTGGCGCGCCGCGCCATGAGTACACGCGCGCCTTGCTCGCCGCCGTGCCGCGGCCGGAGGATCGGCTGGTGCACACCATGCCGGGGGACACGACCCCGCTTGTCTCGGCGCAGAATGTGACCGTGCGCTATGGCCGCCCGGCTTTTCTCTCCGGCTTGTTCGGCCGCAAGCCGCGCGGCGTGCTCGGGGCGGAGAATGTTTCGCTTACCGTCAGGAATGGCGAGGTGCTTGGCATCGTCGGGGAAAGCGGGTCCGGCAAATCCACCATGGCCCGCGCCCTGACCGGCCTCGCACCTTTCGAAGGAGGGCTGACCGTCGCCGGCCGCGCCATCGCCGGCGCAGCGCAAATGGGGCGCGACTATCGGCGCGATGTTCAGATCGTTTTCCAGCACCCGGATTCCTCGCTGAATCCGCGCCACCGCATTCGCGAAATCCTGTCCCGCCCGCTGAAGCTGTATGGCGACCCTGAGGGCCTGGGGACCGAAGCGGCGATCGCGAAGATGCTGGAGGCGGTTCGACTCCCGGCTGATTTCGCCGACCGCTACCCGCACCAGCTTTCGGGTGGGGAAAAGCAGCGAGTGGCCATCGCCCGCGCCTTCGCGCCGCGCCCGCGCCTCGTGATCTGCGACGAGGTGACCAGTTCACTCGACGTCTCGGTGCAGGCTTCCGTGGTGCGGCTGCTGGTCGAATTGCAGCGCCAGACCGGCGCGGCCTATCTGTTCATCACCCACGACATCAATCTGGTGCGGCAGATCGCGCATCGCATCGTCGTGATGCATCGCGGCAAGTTGGTCGAGACGATTTCCGTCGAGGATCTGACCGCGCATGGCCCTAGCCACCCCTACACTGCGCAATTGATGGCCGCCGTGCCACGCTTGCAGACCGGAGGAAACAGGCATGACTCCTGACAAACTCATTGCAAGTGTCGATGAACGCGCCTGCCTCGATTTGCTGGCCCGGATGGTGCAGCATCGCAGCCATTCGCAAACGCCGGGGGAACGCGTGCTGGCCGAATTCATGGCCGAGAGCATGCGCGGCCTCGGCCTGGAATCGGAACTGACGCCGGTTGAGGGCGAGCGTGTCAACGCCATCGGCCGTTGGCGCGGCACTGGTGGTGGGCACAGCCTTATGTTCAACGGCCACGTGGACACCAACCCGGTCTCCGAGGGTTGGACCGTTGATCCCGTCGGCGGCCTGATCGACGACAGGTTCATCTACGGCATCGGCGTGTCCAACATGAAGGCCGGCGACGCCGCCTATTACTGCGCGGTCAAGACGCTGATGGACGCCGGCGTGAGGCTGAAGGGCGATGTGATCCTGACCTTCGTCGTCGGCGAGTTGCAGGGAGGCGTCGGCACGCTGGCCTTCATCAAGCAGGGGCTGCGCGCCGACTATTTCATCAATGCCGAGCCGACCGATCTCCAGGCGCTCAGCATGCATGCCGCCGCCTTTACCTTCATCATCGAGCTGACCGGCAACACGCGGCATCTCTCCAAGCGCGAGGAAGCGGTCGATGCGATCATGGCGGCCTGCGACGTGATCCCGCGCCTCAACGCCATGACCTTCTCCGGCGCGTCCAGCCCCGAACACCTCGCGATCAATCGTTGTCATGTCGGCGTGGTGCATGGCGCGCTCGGCAAGGAGTTTTCAGAGTGGCGTCCTCCGCAGGTGGCGGATTTCGTTCGCATCAAGGGGTCCTGTCGCTATGCCCCGGGCCAGAACGAAGCACAGGTGCTGACGGATATGCGCGCCGTGCTGGCCGATCTCGAAGCGCGTTTCCCTGGCCTGAAGACTGTGCTGACCCCGGAACATATGCTCGGCCGCCCGTCCATGCCGACCTTCGAGGTCTCGAAAGACAGCCCCATCGTGAAGGCGGTGAACCGCGCCTATGAGAAGGTTCGCGGCGAAGCGCAGCCGACCGGCGCGATACGTCCGCCCGGCTACTATGGCACCGACGCCGCCCATCTGCAGCACGCGGCAGGCATGGAAGGCATCGTCTGCGGTCCGGGCGGCCGCTACAACACCATGCCGGATGAGCGGGTCGATATCCCCGACTTCCTCGACATGATCCGCATCTACATGTTGGCGATTCTGGAGATTTGCGAGGTCAGCGAAACGCAGCCCGGGTAGAATCCGGACGCTCCGGCCCGCCTGGAAGGCGGGATCGCCGGCGACGGTGACGCGAACCCGCCGAAGCCTGGCCATCTGCCCGACTACCCCACGCCCGACTACCCCGCTGTTGCCGCACCGAGGATCGCGCCATCCGCGGCCTGCACCAGGACCGCAACTTGTTCGCCTTCTGGCCTGGCCGTCGAAACGCGCGCCACCGCACCGAGCCAGGCCGCGACCGGTGCGAGACTCCGCACAACATGGGTATGGCTGAGGCGGCGGCCGCCATTCTCACCGCGCGCGACCGCCGTGGTGTGCTGGCCATCGAAACCGACCAGCCAAACCTGGCCTTCGCCGGCACCGGTGCCGACCGCGATCTCGACGCGCTCGCGATCGGCCTGGATTGATACAGGGACGCGCACCGGCACCGCCGCGGCGAGGGCCGCCGACACCGCGGCCCGATTGGAGCCGACGACGTCGCGCCGGCCCTGCACGACGAGCTGAGGCGTGTAGATCTGGCTGTTTCCCAGCGTGGCGGCATAGCGGCGCTGCCGCTCGGTCGCCGCCTGCAGCGAGAACGGGTCGCGCCAGCCGAGCCTGTTCCAATAGGTGACGTGAAACGACAGCGCGAGGATGTCGGGGCGCGTCGCGACCAGCCGAGCGAGAAGGTCATCGGCCGGCGGGCAGGAGGAGCAGGATTGCGACGTGAACGGCTCGACAACGATCCGCGGAGTTCCTGCCGCCGCGCGCGTCGGGGCCGTGATCCCGGACAGGAGCAACGCCGGTGCAAACAACAAGGGGCGACGGAGCATGGCGATGTTCCCTGCCGTGACGACACAACCAACTTCGCTGCAGCATTCGGCCGAGTTACGTCCAGGCCGACCGAATTACATGCCCGCTATCTCGGCGCACCGAGTTGGGCCGGCCGATCTTCTCGCCAGCAACCTCGCCATGAAGACGGTCAGCCGCCCCATACATCGGCGAAGAGACGCAGGAAATTGCCGCCGAGCCGTTTCAACACATCGTCGTCCGGCCAGCCTCGGCGCAGCAGCGCCTCGGTCACGCGCGGCAGGAAGCTGGCATCACCGACCGGATAGCGGATCGCCGGCGGCGGCAGCGTATCGGGCGTGAAGATGCCATCCGCCAGCGGTTGCGCATATCGCCCAGCGGTCATCTGCTGGCCTGGCGGCTGGGAGAAATCCAGGCCCATGCCGACATGAGCCACCCCGGCGATGCCGAGGATTTGGTCGAGCTGCGCCATCAGATCATCCATCGTCGGCATTGCCGTGCCGGCGCGCACAAAGGCGGGGTGGCCGTTGATGCGGATCACGCCGCCCGTCGCGATGTGGGCACGGATCTGGTCATTGCGAATGTTGCGCGGGTGGCCGAACACCGAAAAGGCATTGGAATGGGTGAAGGCTGCCGGCCGCGTCGAGGCCTCCATGGCCTCCATAATCGACCGGTAGCCGGTATGCGACAGATCGAGAAGCATACCGACGCGGTTCATTTCTGCCATCACTCTGCGACCGAAATCGGTCAAGCCGCCATCGTGAGCCTCGGTGCAGCCATCGGCGGCCAACTCGGCCTTGTTGTAGGCCAGATTCATCGCCTTCACGCCGAGCTGGTGATAGATTTCGACCATCCCGACATCGCCGCCCAGTCCGCCGCTGCTCTGAAAAGCGAGCACAACGGCGAGCTTTCCCTCGATCTTTGCGCGCATCATGCCCGCCGCGTTGCGCGCGACGACAAGGTCGGTCCGCCCGCGGATCTGGCGGTTCAGTTTCGCGATATTGGCGATGGTGGCCACCCGAGCGCGGTGATCGTGCCGGCGGTGCTCGCCGCCGGCGCGTGCGCGGGCGCGGATGGCGCGCGCATGGTGGCAGCCTATGTCTCCAGCTAAGAAGTTTGGTGCGCTCTGTTCCTGCGGGAGCGGGACATCTACTACGCGCGTGGCTGGCACCCGACGGCGGTGCTCGGCCCCGTCGGCGCCGCCGCTGTCGCGCTCGGCCTCGACGAGGCGCAGTGCCTGCACGCGCTGGCCATCGCCGCATCCTACGGCGGCGGCGTCTTCGAGAATTTCGGGACCATGGCCAAGCCGCTGCATTGCGGCGGCGCGACCAGTAGCTCCCGTCCAACGTGGCCAGCCATCCCGGCAGTCCCTGCGCGGCGAGGGCCGCGCCAGTGGCTGCGACCTCTCCCTCGCTCGGCGGTGCGGCGCGGCCTATCGTCACCTGCCGGCCATCCTGCGCCAGGATGATCCAGCGGCGTTCGGAGGGCATCAACCCTCCTCCTTCTCGGTCTGCCAGGTGGCGCAGTCCACCGTGGCGTATATCCCGCGCCCGTCGCTGGCGGTGCAGACATGGATGGTGGCGCGGCCCACGCTGTCAGTGCTGCGCGGCGCGGTGGCGAGAAGCTGCTGCCAGGCGGCGCGGTCCTGCGAGCCTTCGGTGGTCTGGTGCGGGAGGATGGTGGTGATCATCGTCGTCTCCGTCCGGCGGGGCGGGCTGCCCTGTTCGTGACTGACCATTCGCGCTGTGTCGGAGCGGAGCCCACTCGATAAAGCGCCGGGAATTGAGATAATCCCAGGCGTTCCCGATGATCTTCGACCTCGTGGTTAAGATGCTTCACTCCGCCAGGGCGTAGACCGTATAGGAACCCTTTGCGCCGGTCTTGTTGGGGCCGACCTGGCGGATGCGCTCGCGCACCTCGACCGCGTGGCCCTTCTTCTT
>JBBQOT010000280.1:0-4867 GCA_038331165.1 Acetobacterales bacterium | reverse complement strand
GTAAGGCCAGGGCTCTGCCCTGGACCTTAATACATGCCAACAGGTGTCATTTTTTAGGACGATTGCCTATCGACGAAAGAGTGCGTCGACGATCCCTTCGCCGGACCGCTTACGACGCCAATCGTTCCACCATCTGCACTGGGACCGGCGCTGGTGCCACCAGCGCAACGCCGGGGCCGCTCGGTGCCATGGCCTCGCGCAGCGCCGCGTGGGACAGTGCCAGCACCGCCTCGGGTCCGTCGAACTCGGTCAGCGGCAGCACGCTGCACGCGCCGGTCCATGCTGCCTGTTCCTCGGTGACCGACTCGTGCAGCCGCTCGGCCAGGCGCTGCACGCCGATCCGGTCGGTGGTTGGCAACAGGACCGCGAACAGGTCGGTTTCCAGCCGCGCGGCCAGGTCGCCAGGGCGGCGCAGGGTCGCCGACAGGATGCGTCCGACCCGCCGCACCGCTTCGGCGTCGGTCGCGTTGGCCAGGCGCACCAGCACCAGCGCCAGGGGTTCCTGCGCCCGCCGTGCCCGGCGGAGTTCCTCGGCCAGGGCATTGTCGAAGCGGCGCAGGTTGGCCAGACCCGATTCCACGTCGGTCGCTCCCAGTGCCGCCAACTGCGCCTGTGCCCCGGCGAGTTGTTCATGCAGCGCGTGTTCGGCGCCGATATCGCGGGCAACCAGCATGAACCCGCCATCGGCCAGGCGGCTCGCCCGCACCTCGAGCCGCACCTCGCGGTCGTCGCGCCGCCGGGACACGATCCGACACGGAGCTTCCGGCACCTCGCCGCGGCGTAGCTGTGCGATCTGCTCCCGGCAGGCTTCCCACCCTGGCTCGGCGGCAAGATCGGCGTCGATCACCTCGGAGGGTGCATAGCCCAATACCGTGCGTGTTGACGGGGACGCGTAGAGCACGCGCAGCCCGCCATCGAGGCGCAGGAACATCTCCCCGGCCGCGGCTGCCACTGCCGCGAGGTCGCCCTGTTGACGCAGCCATTCGCCGGCCGGCCGCAGCGCTGCCAGGGACTGTGCCTCGCTGGGCAGGCGCCAGGCCCGCGATCCGCCTGCCAGCAGCGCCCGCACCGGCGCCACCAGCCGGCTCTGGGCCAACACCCAGGCCGCGGCAGCCCCGAGCAGGGCCATCGCCAGCGCGGCGAGCCACTGGTCGCGACGCCGCGCATCGGCCTCATCCAGCAGGGCGTCGTACGGCAGTTCCACCAGCAGCGCCGCCCGGCCCGCGAGGCGGCTGGGGGCATCGTGCTGGTTCGCCGACGGCAGGTCGGCATGCCCGATCAGCCGCCGCGCTCCGGCGGGGTCGCGACCCACGATCACCCCGGCACCGTCGCCGGACCGCAGTGCGGCCAGCAGCCGGGGCATCTGCAGCGGCGCGCCGGCACGTAGCACGGCGTCAGCTGCCGCCGCCGGGCCGGGTTGCGCCGCCAGGACCGTGCCGTCATCCGGGTCGACCAAAAGCCGTATTGCCTGGTCACGCCGCAGCGGCAGCGACAGCGGCGGCAGATGCGCCGGCGACAGCACCAGGGCGAGCACCGGGCCCTCGGCCGATGCGCCGAAGCCGCGTGCCAGCACCAGGCCCGAGGGCCCGGCCGTCATCGTCACCATCCCCGGTGCGGCCAGTGCGGCACGCACATGCGCGGTACCGGTGGCGAAATCGGACGGCGCGGCGCCGCTCACCGCGCCACCAAGGCTGCCGGTTACGGCGCCGCAGGCCGGCCGGCCATCGGCAGCATGCACCGCCAGGCCGATAATCTCGGGCGGGCCACCGGCCAGGCGCGGCCGTAGCGCGGCACACAGCCCGGCGATACCCTCGGCCGGCACCGGCACGCCCGCCATTGCATCCAGCAGCGCGGCTGCCCGGCCAAGCTCATCGGCCTCGCGGGCCGCGGCCTGGCGCGCAGCGTCGTGCAGTTCCGCTTCCAGCCAATCGAGCGTGGCGTGGCGGGTGGCTTCGGCGGCGACCAGCAGATAGCCCAGCAGCGGCAACAGGCCGACGACCAGCACCAGCAGCAGCCGCCCGCGCAGCCGCGCCACGCCGACAGGTTCGGATTCGGGTGGAGGCAACGCCTGCACCAAGGTGTTCGGGGTCGGCACGGGCCAGGTCCTCCGCTGCGCCATCGCGCGGCAGGGTACCGGCCAAGTCTCAACCAATCATTGATGCGAGTCTCATTGAAGCTGCGGATTGTCGAACAGCGGGTGGCGGCGGCGATGCAGCGCATCGGCCAGGGCCTCGGCGAGCGCGCGCTTGGCCACCTCGCCCAATTCGCGACCGACCTCCTCGCGCATGCCATGACCGAGCAGCAGCAGCGCCGGCACCCGGCCGGGCCGCTCCTCCAGCTGCACCGTCATCCAGCCGGCCGGCAGCAGGCGCGCGCGCACCGCCCCGCTCGGCGAGGTGCGCACGACGCGCAGCCCTTCATGCGACAGCAGCAGCATCTCGCTGGCCCGTGCGGCGCGCATATGCAGGTGGAACAGCAGCCCGGCGAGCAGCAATTCCGCCCCGGCGAACACGCCCACCGGCCAGGCCCCCAGCGCCACAAACATCGTACTACTGATCGCGCAGCCGGCCAGCACCGCCCCCAGCAGAATGCGAATTCCAGTCAGGGTCAGGCTGCGGTGAGGCACGATCACCGCCTGGAACAACACCGCCGGCACATCGTCGTTCGCCATCCCTGCCCCCGCTTGTGCCGCCGGCTGCGGCCGACGACAGTTCCGTCATGTCGAAGCCCGCAGCACCCCGCAAGCCCGTCGCCCGGATCCGCAAGACCGCGGCCATGCCGCGCGCCGACGTGGCGCCTTTCATCCGCGCCCTCGCCGCCGTTCACCCCGAGCCGCGGACTGAGCTGGTGTATTCCAGCCCCTATACCCTGCTGGTCGCCGTTGTGCTGTCGGCCCAGGCCACCGACGTCTCGGTCAACCGCGCAACCGATGGCCTGTTCCGTGCCGCACCCACCCCCGAAGCGATGGTCGCGTTAGGAGCAGATGGGGTGGCGCGCCACATCCGCACCATCGGCCTGTGGCAGGGCAAGGCGAAAAATGTGGTGGCACTTTCCTGCCAGCTGATCGAGCAGCACGGCGGGGCGGTTCCTGCCGAGCGTGCGGCGCTGGAGGCATTGCCCGGCGTCGGCCGCAAGACCGCAAACGTGGTGCTGAACGTGGCCTTCGGCCAGGCCACCATGGCGGTGGATACCCACATCTTCCGCCTGGGCAATCGCACCGGCATCGCCCCCGGCAAGAATGAGCGCGCGGTGGAGGATGCCCTGGTGAAACGCATCCCGCCCGACCTGCTGCGCGACTCGCATAATTGGCTGATCCTGCATGGCCGCTATGTGTGCAAGGCGCGAAAGCCGGAATGCTGGCGCTGCGTTGCCACCGAATGGTGTCGCTACCCGGCCAAGACAGTGGTTCCGGGCTGATGCGCCACCAGGCCGGTCGCCAAATGATCTGAGTTGGCCGCCTGCTGCGCGCGTGTTCAACCTCGGTTAAGCAAAGACGCGGCACAACGTCGTCGGCGGCCGCGCCAACTTGCGGCCAGGAAGGCGGAACCGATGGCGGGCAAGCAGGGCGGCAAGGGCCGCGGCATTGTGATCAGGCGCGAGGAGATCGTCGAGGGCGGCCACCATGGCGGCGCCTGGAAGGTCGCCTATGCCGATTTCGTCACCGCCATGATGGCCTTCTTCCTGCTGATGTGGCTGCTGAATGCCACCACCGAGGAACAGCGCCGGGGCCTGGCCGACTATTTCACGCCCACCAACGTGCTCAGCCAGGGCTCGTCCGGCAACGGCCGCATCTTCGGCGGTCGGACCCCCTATGAACGCGGCGAGATGGTCAGCGACCGCGGCGCCAAGTCAGTCGTGCCCGGCCAGGCTGAGCAGCTCAACGACCAGGACGACCCCGAATTCGACCGCGCGCCCAACGCCAGCACCCGCGGCGCCGCCGAGGACCAGCGCCGCCCGGAGGGGCGCGAGCCCGATCCCGGCGGCGGCCAGGGTACGCGCGCCACCGAACAGGCTGGTCGCCGCGCCCCGCGCGCAAGTGCCAGCCGCTGCTTTTGTCCGACAGATAAATTCAATCCTTTTTCGCGAATGTCAGTTTGCAGGCCGGAAGGCAGTGTCGCTAAAACTTTGGAAAACCCGGCTAATTCAATCGCTCGGTTTATATCTTCAGTATCAGTAATCACATCCATGGTGATATTAAATTCAATGGTATTTTCAAAGATCTCCGGATCTTGTGGAATGAGTGTTGTAATCGACTGTAATGGTTCAAGATTATCGAATGAAGTGTTATCGATCATCAGCCTCACTTGATCGGGTATATAAAGCCCGCGAATGATGTTGAGGAGTGTACTTTTCCCGCCGCCGCTTTCGCCGATCAATGCAATTTTCTCACCACGTTTGATATTGAAGTTAATACCAGAAAATATTTCACCATCGCGTAGAGTGCCGGAATGATGAAAAAAAAGATTATTAATGGTGATTGTGTGCCAGTGTTTGGCAACAGATATACCTTGCGGGATATGGGAATATTTTTCGATATCATCAAGAATTGGCTGAATGCCCTTAATATCGGTATCCATGCGTACCAGCTCGCTATAATGCGCGCTAAACGTGTAAAATACGTCACTCAACTCTTGTTGATAGCGAAAGATCATGACGACGATACCAATCACGATGACGCCGTTCGTATCAAGAGTGTGAATGATATAACCAATCAAAATGATAGCTTGTAAGGAGGTGAGAGCCATTCGCATGAAAAACCATTTCACTTCATTAGCGACGATGTCCTTGCGATAAAATGGCTAAATGCTCATCATGCGCTGCACGAGATTGGATCGTGTTAAGTCGCCAAATCGCAATGTCAGAATGG
>JBBQOT010000279.1:0-4877 GCA_038331165.1 Acetobacterales bacterium | reverse complement strand
TATCTGCGCGCCGGGGCGAAGATGGGCGACATGCAGCTGGTCGACACGATGATCAAGGACGGGCTGTGGGATGCCTTCTTCGGCTACCACATGGGCAATACGGCGGAGAACGTGGCCCGGGCCTATCAGATCACGCGCGAGGAACAGGACGAATTCGCGCTGATGAGCCAGACCAAGGCCAGTGCGGCGCAGAGGGCCGGGCGGTTCAAGGATGAGATTTCCCCGGTGACCGTGAAGGGGCGGCGGGGCGATGTGGTGGTGAGCGACGACGAGTATATCCGCCATGATTCGACGATGGAGGGCATGACCAAGCTGCGCCCGGCCTTCACCAAGGACGGCACGGTGACCGCCGGCAATGCCAGCGGGATCAATGACGGGGCGTCGGCCTTGGTGGTGATGTCGGGCGCGGAAGCGGCGCGGCGGGGGCTGACTCCGTTGGCGCGGATTGCAAGTTTCGCCACCGCCGGGGTTGATCCGCAGGTGATGGGGACCGGGCCGATCCCGTCGAGCCGCAAGGCGTTGCAGCGCGCCGGGTGGTCGGTGGGTGATCTCGACCTGATCGAAGCCAATGAGGCGTTTGCGGCGCAGGCCTGCGCGGTGAACAAGGACATGGGCTGGGATACGGCGAAGGTGAACGTCAATGGCGGGGCGATTGCCATTGGGCACCCGATCGGGGCGTCGGGCGCGCGGGTGCTGATCACCCTGTTACACGAGATGCAGAAGCGCGATGCCAAGAAGGGGTTGGCGACGCTGTGCATCGGCGGCGGCATGGGTGTGGCCATGTGCCTGGAGCGGTAGGATTAGAAACAGGAGAGCAGGTGATCTTGATGGCGCCGGGGGTCGACGAGAAAGTGCCGGAAGACACCACCGATGCCGTTATGAAACGGCTGACGCGATTTATTGAGGAGAAGAAGCTTTCGGAACAATGCCCGTTTTGTAGCTCAGAGAATTGAAATATTATACACGATCCAGAATTGGTCCCAGGCGTACTGACGGTCAATAAATCAAATGGAGGGTTTCGAAGCACGCCCCCTCACCTGCCGGTGTATTTATTGGTATGTGAGAATTGTGGCTTTGTACGGATGCATACTAAAAAAGCAGTCGATGGTCTTGGTCTGAGTTTGAAGAGATCGGAGCAACCCGATGGCTAACACTCCTCATCTGAGGGTTGTTCAAGGCGGAAGCTTTGTGCGAGGGGGCGATGGGGTTGCAGGAGGCGGTGACGGTCCCCATGATCCAGGGATGGAAGCGCGCATTGCCGTATTGGAACGGATCGCCGAGGACACCCGGGCGTCGCTTGGCCGCATCGAACGTCGGCTTGAGGCGATCGATGGAAAGCTCGATACGCATCAAGGACGGGTCGACACCAAATTCGATCAGGTCAGGGATCGTCATGATCGCGACTTTCGCCTGACATTCGCTGCGATCATTGCAGCCGCTTTGGGATTGGCAGGTTTGTTTGCAAAAGGTTTCAAGTGGTTCTGAAGAAGCGCGTTGGCGGTCAGGCGTTTAGTCCCCGCCCTCTTCAGTCAGCGGCGGCGGCCTGCGGCGCCCGGATGACGTGGGGGCGCATCAGCAGCAGCAGGAACAGCGCCGGGATGACCACGAGCGATAGCAGCCGGTAGTCGTTGTTGAAGGCGATGATCTGGGCCTGGTGGTTGACCACCTGGTCGAGCAGCATCGCGCCATGGTGGGTTGCCGGGCCCCAGGCCGCCTGGACCGCGTCTTGCCCCAAGAGCGCGCGGTTGCACGGGGTGATGCGGGCGGCGAGGTGTGACTCTTTCATTCCTACGGGGGCTTGTAGCAGCTTGCTTGACCATTTGCGGCAGACAATGCTTCTTCCGGTGATGGCGTCGTGCTGCCGGAACCGCGAGGTGTTGCGGGCGCAACAGGATTGTTGAGACATGCCGCAGGCAACGACCGTCCCAGAGATCAGCGTTCTGATGCCTGCCTACAACGCGCAGGCCTATATCCGCCAAAGCGTTCAGAGCGTGCTGGGCCAGACGTTTGAGGATTTCGAACTACTGGTTGTCAACGACGGCTCGACCGACATGACCCGCGACATCCTGGCCGCGTTCGACGACCCCCGGCTGCGCATCATCGACAACCCTCGCAACCTCGGCATCGTCGGCACACTGAACCATGGGCTGACAATGGCGCGCGGCCAGTACATTGCCCGCATTGACGCTGACGATATCTGCCTGCCGCACCGCTTCGCGCGCCAAAAGGCGTTCCTCGACGTCAACCCGCAGACGGTGATCGTCACCACCGAGATGGCGGTGCTGGAGGATGGCAACGTCACCTTCACCCGCGAAGGTGGCGATACCGACCCGGCGATCGTCGAATGGCTGCTCCACCTGGGCAACCCGCTCGGCCATACCTCCATGATGTTCCGCGCCGACGAGGTCGCTACCATGGGCACCTATCTGCGCGAGGAATTCACCTATGCCGAGGATTTCGACTTCTCTCACCGCATGCTGCGCTACGGCGAAATCTCGGTGCTGCCCGACCACTTGGTGATCTACCGCAAGCATCTCACCAACCTCACCCGCACCCGGCGCAGCACCATGATAGAACGCACCGCCAGGGTGTTGCGCGGCGCCTATGCGCGCCTGCTCGGCCCGGGCAGCGATGCCGATGCCGACCTCGTCACCGAGCATATGATCGCGCGCGCGCCCTTTCCCGACGACGCAACTCTGCTGCGCTTGGCGCAGTTCCTGCCGCGGCTGATTGCAGCCTTTGCCGACAGCCACCAACTGTCGGCCGAGCGACGCGCCCGCGTGCAGGAAGCGACCGGCCGCGCCTGGTGGCGGATGATCCAGGCGGTACTGCGCGGAGGGCAGGTTGGCACCGCGCTGCGCCACCGCAACGCCTTTCCCTCGCCCATGCGGCCCCGGCTGCGCGAAATCGCCCGCGCTGCCGCCGTGGGCTTTGCCACCACCCACCTGGGCATCGCCCGGCCAAGTAAGACCGGCGTCACGCCCCTGTACCTGCCAGCCGTCATAGACGACGTGTCATTCCAGCCCGTCCCGCCCATACCCGGCGACCCGCCGACGCTCTATGTCGTCGTCAACACCGGGTCGGAATATGACGGAGCCAAAGGGGGCGACCGCCCGCGCACCTCCGTCTCGGCCTTGCGCCAGCAGGAACCGGCGCAGCACGTCTTCGACTCCTGGGGCGTACGGCCGATCTACCTGGTCGACTATCCCGTTGCCTCGCAGCCCGAAGGCTACGAACCGCTACGCGAGATCCTGGCTCGGCACGGCTGCGTCATCGGGGCCCTCATGCACCCCTGGGTGACCCCGCCGTTCGACGAGACACTGTCCGAGCACAATTCCTACGGTGGCAACCTCTCCCGCGACCTCGAGGAGCGCAAGCTGCACGCCCTGGTGGCAGCGATCGAGCGCAACTTCGGTGTTACGCCGTTGTTCTTCCGCGCTGGCCGCCATGGCGTCGGGCCCAATACCATGGACCTGTTGGCCAAGCTCGGCTTTCAGGTGGATTTCAGCCTGATGCCGCATACCGACCTGCGCCCCCACGGCGGGCCGGATTTCCGCTTGATCGAATGCGTGCCTTATCGCGTTGGTGCCGGCAGCCTGCTGTCGGTGCCGGTGACACGCGGCCAGATCGGTGCCCTGGCATCGATGCCGCCGCGGCTGCAGGCGCTGCTGCAGCCGTTGGCCGGTCGGTTGCGGACCACCAGCGTGCTCACGCGCCTGCACCTGGCCAGCACCGTGACCCTCACGCCGGAGGGCGTGTCGGCCGCGGCGCAGGTGCAGCTGATCGACGACATGATGTATCGTGGTTGCCGCACCTTCGTGCTGCACTATCATAGCCCGTCGCTGGCCAAGCAGACGCCCTATGTCAACAGCGAGATCGAACTGGGCGAATTTATCGCCCGCATCGAAACGGTGTGCCAGCATTTCTTCGCCGTGCGCGGCGGGCTGCCGGGCAACCCCGCCGACCTGCTGCCGCCAGGCCAACGCGGCCGGGTCTGGCCTGCCCCGGCGGCGGTGGCGAAGCCCGCAGTCGGCTGATGCCAGCCGCGCGCCCTACCGCACTGCATCGCGCACCGGCACCACCATCTCGAACGTCGTCCCGACTAGGTCAGCCGGTGGATCCCTTCATGCCCGCTGCTGCCTTCTGGCGGAGAAACAGCCGGCCGTCGCGCGTCACCGTCATCCGCCGCCGCGCTCATTCCCCCCGGTTGCATCGTCTAATTCGCACCTTGCCAACCCTAAATAGAAACCTCCTTCGCTTGCGTGGGTGCCATGGTGCAGGTGAGTCCGAGCTTGGCGATTTGGCGTGCCAACCGATTGGCTTGCTCGTCCGGTGAAGCACGGTGGAAGTGTTTCGGAGCGTGTCAACGACTTTGATACATCCGGTGTGGATATTTAGGCTTGGATTCTTGGCTTCGGCTGAGGCGGGTTGATCCAGGCTGCGGTGGATTTGGCTGGCGGGTTTGGTGTTTTATTTACGAAGCGGTCGCGGTTCTGCGTGAACGCACGGTCGAGCGTGTGCTGGCGGCCCGCATGGACGGCATCAGCCTGACCGAAGTGCACCTGACCGGTCAGCAGGTCGATGCCTCGAACGCCTCCTCGCGCCGTTCGAGATAGTAACGGACCTTGTGCGGCTTGACCTCGTGGCGGGCGAGTATCTTGCACACCGTGCCTTGCACGATGGTGGCCATCACGGATGTCCGGCCTGCCACGCATGCGCGCGGACGTGACGCGCCAGCAAACGCGTGGTCCACCGCTCGCGCGGATGCCCAAGGTCTTTCGCCTTCTGGCACGCCAGCGACACCAGCCAGGCACACGCTTCAGGCGTGATCACACGCGCCTTGCCCGGTCGCGGGCTGTCGTCGAGAGCCACCATGA
>JBBQOT010000278.1:0-4878 GCA_038331165.1 Acetobacterales bacterium | reverse complement strand
AACGAGGCCCCCGCGCTGGCCGAACTGGGGCGCGCGGGGAAACTGCCGCCGGTGGCCGAGCGGGTGCCGGCCGAACCGCTGGTGATCAAGCCGCTGGACGGCATCGGCCGCTACGGCGGCACCTGGCGGCGCGCCTTCATCGGGCCGGGCGACGGCGAGAACGGCAACCGGCTGATGGCATCCGACAAGCCGCTGTTCTGGGACCTGACCGGCAGCGTGATCGCCCCGGCGGTGGCCCGCGGCTACGAGTTGTCAGCCGATGGCCGCACCACCACGCTGTTCCTGCGCCGCGGCATGAAATGGAGCGACGGGGCGCCGTTCACCGCAGACGACTTCATGTTTTGGTTCGACGACCTGTACGGCGACAAAGACATCGTGCCGTCGCCGATCCCGGAAATGTCGGCCGGCGGCAAGCCCGGCCGCATGGTGAAGATCGACGCCACCACCATCCAATTCCAGTTCGACAGCCCGCATCTGCTGTTCCCCGCCATGCTGGCCGGCGACACGCTGATCGGCGGCGGCCAGGCGGCACGGCAATCCGGCAGCGGCACCTTCGGCGCCTATGCCCCGGCGCACTACCTCAAGCAATTCCTGCCGAAATACTCCTCGGAAGCCGAAGCGAACGCCAAGGCCCGGGCGGCCGGCTTCGACAACTGGGTGCGCATGCTCAAGATCCGCCACAACTGGGCGATCAATACCGACCTGCCCACGCTAGGGCCGTGGCGCACCACGCGGGCGATCAACACGCCAACCTGGGCGATGGAGCGCAACCCCTATTATTACGCGGTCGACACCGCCGGCAACCAGTTGCCGTATATCGACAGCGTGGTGATGACCCTGGCCGACAACACCGAGATCGTGAACCTGCGCGCCATGGCCGGAGAATACGACATGCAGGAACGCCACATCGACCTGGCCAAGCTGCCGGTGATCCTGGAGAACCGCGACCGCGGCAAGTACGACTTGCATCTCGACCTCGCCTTCAACGGCGCCGACACGGCCCTGCATTTCAACCTGAACTACACCGCCGACGCCGAAATCGGCCGGCTGCTGGCCAGTGCCGATTTCCGCCGCGCCCTGTCGCTGGGCATCGACCGCGACCAGCTCAACGAAACCTTCTGGCTGGGGCTGGCCACCCCGGGCTCAACCGCCCCGGCCGAAACCGTCCCCGAGAACCCCGGGCCGGAATGGCGCAAAAAATGGTCGGTGCTGGATATCGCCCAGGCCAACCGCATGCTCGACGGGCATGGCCTGGCGAAGAAAGACCGCGAGGGCTTCCGCCTGCGCGCCGATAACGGCCAGCGCCTGATCATCCAGCTGACGGTGACCAAGGCGTTCCTCGACTGGCCGGCGCATTCGCAAATGATCGCGCAGCAATGGCGCAAGATCGGCATCTTCGCCGATGTGCGCGACCAGGAACGCGCCCTGGCCTTTCAGCGCGTGCTGGCCGGCGAGCACCATATCTTCGTGTTCGGCAACACCGGCTCGGAACAGCTGTTCCTCTATCCGCATTTCGTGCTGCCGGTCGATATCGGCAACGGCGTGCTGGGCATCGACCTGGCACGCTGGTACGCCTCCAACGGCGCCATCGGCACCAAGCCGCGCGACCCCGAGGTGCTGCGTGTGGTCGAGATGTTCCGCACCGCCACCACGTTGGGTGAGGCTGCGCGCAACAAGCTGGCGCAGGAGATCTGGAAGATTGTCATCGACCAGCAGTTCAGCATCGGCATCTGCGGCCAGTCGCCGGCCTTTGCCGGGGTGCGGATGGTCAGCCGGCGGCTGGGCAATATTCCGGCCCGCGTGTGCATTGCCCAGCACTGCCGCACCCCCGGCAGCTCGCATCCCACGACGTGGTATTTCAAGGCCTAGTGGTGCGATCCTAACGCTTGATCCCCCAAGCGTTAGGTGAATCGACCCACCAAATCAAGGGCTAGTGGATAGAATCTGACGGATGGGACCGCCAGATTCTATCCACTAGCAGTCTGCCAATGTGGCTTTCATCGCGCCGGGTCTTGCTCTAGCGTGCGGTCAAACGCCGCTGCCCGTTCAACGAGGCGGCGGATGCAGCAACGCTTGGAGGCATGCCCATGACCACCCGCCGGATTTTTCTTGGTGCCGGTGCCGCGTTCGCCGCGGCGCCAACCGTCGATGCCTTGGCCCAGGCGGTCACCACCAAGAGCACCTTCGATCAGTCGGGCCTGGTCGGCAAGCTGGAAGGCCCGACCCAGGTCACCACCATCCCCACCTCGTTCAAGGAAGCCCCGCAGCTCGCCGAGTTGGTGAAGGCGGGAAAACTGCCGCCAGTCGCCCAACGCCTGCCGGCCGAACCGCTGGTGATGAAGCCGCTGGAGAGCACCGGCAAGTACGGCGGCACCTGGCGGCGCGCGTTCATCGGCCCGTCTGACGGTGAGAACGGCAATCGCATCATGGCCAGCGACAAGCTGCTGTTCTGGGACCCGACCGGCAGCAAGATCGTGCCCTCAGTGGCCAAGGCGTTTGAACTGTCGGCCGACGGCCGCACCACCACGCTGTTCCTGCGCCGCGGGATGAAATGGAGCGACGGCGCGCCCTTCACCGCCGATGATTTCGTGTTCTGGTACGAGGACATGTACCTGAACAAAGACATCGTACCGAACCCGATCGCCGACATGGCGGCCGGCGGCAAACAGGGCAAGCTGGTCAAGATCGACGCGACCACGGTCCAGTTCCAGTTCGAGAATCCGTATTTCCTGTTCCCCTCGATGATCGCCGGCGACACGCTGATCGGCGGCGGCCAGGCGGTGCGCCAATCCAGCGGCAACAGCTTCGGCGCCTATGCCCCGGCACACTACCTCAAGCAGTTCATGCCGAAATATTCGTCGGAAGCCGAGGTGAACGCCAAGGCGCGCGCCGCCGGCTTCGACAACTGGGTGCGCATGCTGCACGTGCGCAAGGACTGGCAGTTGAACCCCGAGCTGCCGACGCTGGGGCCGTGGAAGACGGTGCGGCCGATCAACACGCCGATCTGGGCGATGGAGCGCAACCCGTACTATTACGTGGTCGACACCGACGGCAACCAGTTGCCCTATATCGACGGCGTCGTGATGACGCTGGCCGAGAACATCGAAGTCGCCAACCTGCGCGCCATGGCCGGCGAATACGATCTGCAGGAGCGGCACATGGACCTCGCCAAGCTGCCGGTGATCCTGGAAAACCGCGACCGCGGCAAATACGACGTGCACCTCGACCTCGCCTATAACGGTGCGGACACCACGCTGCACGTGAACATGAACCACACCGCCGATGCCGAGATCGGCAAGTGGCTGGGCACTGCCGATTTCCGCCGCGCCCTGTCGCTTGGCATCGACCGCGACCAGCTGAACGAGACGTTCTGGCTCGGCCTTGGCACCCCCGGCTCCACCGCGCCCGCCGAGGCGATGCCGGAAAGCCCGGGCCCGGAATGGCGCAAGAAGTGGTCGGTGCTGGACGTGGCCCTGGCCAACAAAATGCTCGATGGCCTCGGCCTGACCAAGAAGGACCGCGAAGGCTATCGCTTGCGCAGCGACAACGGCCAGCGCCTGGTCATCCAGCTGACTGCTGTCAAGGCGTTCATGGACTGGCCGGGACATTCGCAGATGATCGCGCAACAATGGCGCAAGATCGGCATCTTCGCCGACGTGAAGGAACAGGAGCGCGGCCTGGCGTTCCAGCGCGTGCTGGCCGGCGATCACCACATCGTGGTGTGGACCAATGGCGGCACCGAGTTGCTGTACCTCTACCCGTCCTGGGCGCTGCCGGTGGATATCGCCAACGGTGCCTATGGCATCGAGCATTCGCGCTGGTACGCATCCAACGGCGCATCCGGCACCAAGCCCAGCGACCCGCATATGCTCAAGGCGCTGGAACTGTTCCGCGCGGCGGCCGGCATGCAGGAGGCCGAGCGGAACAAGAACGCGCAGGAAATCTGGAAGATCATGGTCGAACAGCAATTCCACATCGGCGTCTGCGGCCAGTCGCCGGCGCTGATGGGGGTGCGGCTGGCCAGCCGGCGCCTGGGCAATATCCCCGGCCGCGTCTGCATCGCCCAGCATTGCCGCACGCCCGGTAGCTCGCATCCGGCGACGTGGTTCTACAAGGCATGAGGAAGCGACGTAAGGCCAGGGGCGTCGCCCCTGGACCCCAGCAAGGGGCCGAGCCCCCTGCACCCTCAAACATATGGGGTCGAGGGCCTTCGGCACCAGCGGGTCGAGGGCAGAGCCCTCGCCTTACTGCCTCATGATCTCGTTCATCACCCGCCGCCTGCTGCTGGGCGCGATGACGGTATGGCTGATCTCGATCCTGTCCTTCATCATCATCCAGCTACCGCCTGGCGATTTCGTCGATGCCTACATCGCCCAGCTTTCCTCCTCCGGCAGCCAGGTATCGGCCGCCGAGGCGGAAAACCTGCGCAAGCTGTACGGCCTGGGCGAGCCGTTCTACGTGCAATATGGCAAATGGCTGGCACGCATCATCACAGGCGACTTCGGCGAATCGATGGAATGGCGCCGCCCGGTCACCGAGGTAATCGGCGACCGGCTGTGGCTGACGCTGCTGCTGAGCTTCGCAGCCCTTCTGGTTACCTGGGGGCTGGCGCTACCGATCGGCATCTTCTCCGCCGTGCGGCAATATTCGTTCGCCGACTACGTCTTCACCCTGGTGGGTTTCATCGGCATCGCGGTGCCGAACTTCCTGCTGGCGCTGGTGATCATGTATTTCTCGTTCGTCTGGTTCGGCGCCAGCGTGGGCGGGCTGTTCTCGGCCGAGATGGCGCTGGCGCCGTGGGGCTGGCCCAAGATATGGGACCTGATGAAGCACCTGCCGCTGCCGGCGTTGATCCTGGCCCTCGGCGGCACGGCGCAG
>JBBQOT010000277.1:0-4882 GCA_038331165.1 Acetobacterales bacterium | reverse complement strand
GGGGATCAAGCCGACCTATGGGCTGTGCTCGCGCGCTGGGGTGCTGCCGCTGACCTACAGCATGGATCACACGGGGCCGATGGCCTGGACGGTGGAGGATTGCGCGATCCTGCTGCAGGCGATGGCGGGGCATGATCCGGCGGATCCGACGAGTTCGACGCGCGCGGTGCCGGACCTGCTGTCGGGGCTGAACAAGGGTGTCGCCGGGGTGCGCATCGGCGTGGTTCGCCATTTCCACGAGGTGGACAACCAGGTGAACGCGACGGTGCAGAAGGGCATCGATGACGCGGTTGAGATTTTCCGCACCCAGGGAGCGTCGATCCGTGAGGTGGTACTGCCGTCGTTGCAGGATTTCCAGGCGGCGGGGACGCTGATCCTGATTACCGAGGCATACGCGTTGCATGAGAAATGGCTGAAGACGCGCTGGAACGAATACGGCGAGTTGTTCCGTGATCGCGTGGCGTTCGGCGGCCTGATCAGCGGGGCGGATTATGTGGAGGCGGTGCGGCGGCGCCGCGAGTTGCAGCAGGCGGTGGCGGCGGCGATGGCCGATGTGGACATCCTGCTGACAGCAGGTGCCCCGACCGAGGCGCCGAAGATCGAGGGCATGCCGAAATGGTCGAGCCTGGAGAAGCCGGGCTTCACCATTCCGTTCAACCTGACCGGCCAGCCGGCGATGACGATCTGTTCGGGCTTGGGCGAGGGTGGGTTGCCGGTGGGCATCCAGGTGGCGGCACGGCCGTTCGAGGATGCGCTGCTGTTGCAGGTATGCCAGGCCCATGAGAAGGCGACGCCGTGGCGGGCGTCGCGGCCAGCGATGGCCTAGCGGCCTGTCTGGGAAGTGCATTTGACGGCGGACGAACGATGCGGAACGGCAAGCCGCTGAGCGCATGATACCAACCCCTCTAATGATTTACCGAAAGAGAAAGCCAAGGCCAGGGCTTTGCAGTCGCGGCGCGAAGCCGCGCCGACGGGAACCCACCAAAGGCCGACGGCCTTTAGAAACCCATTTATTTTCATATATTTAAGGTCCAGGGGCTTGGCCCCTGGTGGGTCCAGGGCGACGCCCTGGCCTTGCTTGGCCATGGGTCATCCCAAACAGTGATTGGTATGAGTTGGCGCGGTGCCGGTATTGAGCGGCTGGTCCGGCACCCGCCAACGACGCGCGCCGGGGCCGACGGCACGCGTCGGGCTGTCAGGCAGCACCAGGCGCGCCTGCGTAGAGTCCGAGGTGGGCCGCGTCGAGACTGCGTAGATTCCGGTGATTGCCCAGGACAGGCCGCGGGTGTTTCATACGCATCATTGGTCCCGGGCGGCGATTGCCCGGCGGGATCATCCCAGCTGGCGGTGGGCAACAACGCTTCGTGCGGTATGTGCCCGCGTCCAGCCTGGCCGGCGCTTCCCCCCGAGCATCGGCCGCCCCGGCCCGCCACCGCGTGGCGGGCCGGAGTGCCGCCATCGTTCCTCAGGAATGCCAGTGATGCGCCCGCCACCACTGCCGCCATATTGGCCGCCGGCCCCTTGGGGCTGGCTGGCTCGGAGTCAGGCGTGCGGCCGCGGTGCGGTTGGATGAAGCGCCGGTTGCGACGACCGCGCTCGCGCACTTGGACACCAGCGATGCGATGCTGACCGCAGCGCTCGATACGGCCAAGGCGCTCGCCGACAAGGGCCAGGCGATGTACACCCTTCTCGGCCCCGAGCAGCGGGTGCTGGCGGACGGCTCGTAGGCGCATAACCTGGAAATGCCTCTGCCTTGACGGGCGGCTGTTCCCCCCTGGCCCGACACGGCCTGGCATTGTCCGCCTAGGGCATTGCCGCTAACCCTCCTCGGGGCATGGGCCGGGGGTGGGTATGGCTGCAAATGTCGCACTGGCGGCCGCGATCCGCGCGGAGTTCCTGCTGGAGGCGGGATTTGTCACCGCCAACCACGGGTCGTACGGGGCGACGCCGCGCGCGGTGCTGGCGGTGCAGGACGAATGGCGGCTGCGCATGGAGCAGCAACCGACCCGCTTTTTCAACAGCACGATCCTGCCGGCACTGCGGACGGCGGCTGACGAACTCGGCGGCTTTCTCGGGGTACGCGGGCAGGATATCGGCTTTGTCGGCAATGCCACCGAGGGGGTGAACGGGGTGCTTCGCTCGTTGCCCTTCGCGGCCGGCGACGAGATCGTGGCGCTGGGGCATGTGTATGGTGCGGTGCGCAACACCGTTCGCCATGTGTGTGCGGTGAGCGGGGCGCGCATGGTGGAGGTGGCGGTGGCGTTTCCGCGGCCGGATGACGCGGAGATTCTGGCCGGGCTGGCGGCGGCGTTGGGGCCACGGACGAAGCTGGCGGTGCTGGACCACATCACGTCGTCGTCGGCGCTGCTGCTGCCGATCGGGGCGATGATCGAGCTGTGCCATGCTCGCGGGGTGAAGGTGCTGGTGGACGGGGCGCATGCGCCGGGGCAGGTGGCGCTGGATCTGCGGGCGCTGGATGCCGACTGGTATGTGGGCAATTGCCATAAGTGGCTGTTTGCGCCGAAGGGCAGCGGGTTCCTGTGGGCGCGGGCGGATCGGCAGGCGGGCATCCATCCGGCGGTGATCTCGCACGGGTATGGACAGGGGTTTACCGCCGAGTTCGATTGGACCGGCACGCGCGATCCGTCGGCTTGGCTGGCGGTGCCGGCGGGCCTGGCGTTCCATGCGCGGCTTGGGGGCGGCGAACTGATGGCGCGCAATGCGGCGCTGGCGGCTTCGGCGGCCACTGGGTTGGCGGCGCGTTTCGGAACCGAGACGGGGGCGGGCAATCGACCGGCCGCCGCGATGGCCACCGTGCGGTTGCCCGATGACCGGCCGGCCGACCAGGCGCGGGCCGAGGCACTGCGGGCGCGGTTGCTCGCCGCGGGGACCGACGTGCCGGTGATGGTGCACAATGACCGGCTGTGGCTGCGGCTGTCGGCGCAGGCATACAACGAGGCGGCGGATTTCGAGCGCATCGGCGCGCTGGTGGAAGCGGCCTGCCGGGGCTGAGCATCCGGTTTCGCCGCGCGGCCGAGTTCGCTATCGTCGCGGCAACAGGCGTAGCGGAGGAGGCCATGACCATGCAGATCTCGCCGATTGACCCGGCACGGCCGGATTTTGTGGGCCGCGTGGCAGGTATCGATTTGCGCCAGCCGATCAGTGCCGCCATGGCGGCGGCGATCGAGGCGGGGATGGATCGCTTCGCGGTGCTGGTGTTCAGCGACCAGCACATCGATGACGCGCAGCAGTTGGATTTCAGCCGACATTTCGGCCCGCTGGAGACGGCGACTGGCGACATCGTGCAAGGCGCCGAGCGGCGGCTGTCGATGGATGTGAACGACATCTCCAACCTGGATCGCGACGGCCGGGTACTGCCGCGCGACGACCGCAAGCGGTTGTTTTCGCTGGGAAACATGCTGTGGCACAGCGACAGTTCGTTCAAGGCGACGCCGGCCAAGTATTCGCTGTTGTCGGCACGCGCGATCCCCGACCACGGGGGGAACACCGAGTTTGCCGACATGCGCGCGGCCTGGGATGCGCTGGATGGCGAAACGCAGGCGCTGGCACGAGACCTCGTGTGCGACCACACGCAGCTTTACTCGCGCGGGGTGCTGGGCTTCACCGATTTCTCCGAGGAGGAGCGGCGGCGCTTTGCCGCGGTGCCGCAGCGGCTGGTGCGGCGGCATGCCGGCAGCTTACGGCTGTCGTTGTACCTCTCGTCGCATGCCGGCAGCATTCATGGCTGGCCGGTGCCGGAGGCGCGGATGCTGCTGCGCGACCTGACCGAGCACGCCACCCAGCGGGAGTTCGTCTATCGCCATGCCTGGCGGCAGCACGACCTGGTGATGTGGGACAATCGCGCCACCCTGCATCGCGCCCGGCGCTACCCTGCCGAGCAGGTGCGCGACCTGCATCGCACGACGGTGGCCGATTCCGCGCCAACCTTGCAGCAGGCCGCCTGAAGGAGGATCGCATGCACAATCCGCGCTGGAAACGCCGCCCCGAGGGTTCCACCTGGGGCGACTGGGGGCCGGACGACCAGTTGGGCCGGCTCAACCTGTTGACGCCGCAGAAGGTGTTGCAGGGCATCGCCGAGGTGAAGCATGGCAAGGTGTTCTGCCTGTCGCTGCCGCTGGACTATCCCGGCGGTGCAATCCTGAGCGCGCGGCGCCATCCGCCGGAACTGATGCCGACAATGCGCGATGGGCGGCCGAACATGGCGGTGCCGCTGCGCTGCTACGACCCCAATGCGCTGGACGTGATCTGCGACGACCGGGTGCTGATGACGCTGCAGTATTCGACGCAATGGGACACGCTGGCGCATGTCGGGCAGATGTTCGATGTCGAGGGCAACGGGGTGATGGAGGACGTGTTCTACAACGGCTTTCGCGCCGGCAGCGATATCGCGGGGCCGCTGGTCTATGACCGCGGAGTGGACGGCAAGCCGAACCCGGTGCCGCCCGGGGCGCACAAGCTGGGGGTGGAGAACATCGCGGT
This sequence comes from Acetobacterales bacterium, assembly GCA_038331165.1. Taxonomy (GTDB): domain Bacteria; phylum Pseudomonadota; class Alphaproteobacteria; order Acetobacterales; family Acetobacteraceae; genus CAMDGX01. The sequence continues at coordinate 382 of JBBQOT010000277.1, read as the reverse complement.
CACCTGTGTGCAGGGGCGCGCGGTGATGATCGACTTGCTGGCGCATCACGGACGCAGCGGCAAGCTGGTTGGCTACGAGGAGCTGATGGCGATCCTGGACAAGGATCGCGTGGTGGTGGAGGCCGGCGACATGGTGTGCTTTCGCACCGGGTTCGCCGAATTGCTGCTGGAGATGAAGAAGCAGCCCGACCGTGATGTGCTGTTCAACACCACCAGCGCGCTGGACGGGCGCGATCCGCGGTTGCTGCAATGGATCACCGATAGCGGGGCGATCGCGCTGTTCGCCGACAATTACGCGGTGGAGGCGATGCCCGCGCGCGCCGGCAGCGATCCGTGCGCCACCCTGCCGCTGCATGAGCACTGCCTGTTCAAGCTCGGGTGC
>JBBQOT010000276.1:0-4893 GCA_038331165.1 Acetobacterales bacterium | reverse complement strand
GGGCGGGGCGGTTTTGCGATGGAGTCGGCGGGCCAGGGGCCAGAATTGGGGCGCCACAGCCAGGGTGCAATGCGAAGGGCATCGCACCCCACGGCATGAAGGCCACGCCGGTCAGCCCCGTACTTCGTTGGCAGTATGATTGGGTTTCCAAAGGCCGAGGGCCTTTGGAAGTCCCATGATCTTAATAATATGAGGTCCAGGGGCTCGGCCCCTGGTGGGTGCAGGGCGAAGCCCTGGTCTTACCTTAGACGCCCGAGCCTCAGGCGCCGGCGTTGCGGAAGCCGCCCACGCCGCGTTCGATGTCGGTGACGTGTTCGGGTCCGAAGCCGCTGGCGTCGGTGAGGCCGCAGGAGTGGGCGATGATGTCCACTTCGTCGCGCACGCGTTGGGCGTAGTGCATGACGCGGACCGCCTTGTCGGTGGGGTCGAGGCCGCGGATCAGCTTTGGATCGGCGGAGGTGACGCCGGTGGGGCATTGGCCGGAGCCGCATTTCATCGCCTGGATGCAGCCCAGCGCGAACATGAATCCGCGCGCCGAGGAGACGAAGTCGGCCCCCATGCAGAGCGCCCAGGCGACCTTGTCGGGGGTGACCAGCTTGCCGGCGGCGATGATGCGGATGCGGCTTTTCAGCCCGTGGCGGTCGCGCGCGGCGGCGACCATGGGCAGGGCCTGGGTGATCGGCAGGCCGACGTAATCGGCCAGCGGGGCGGGGGCAGCCCCGGTTCCGCCCTCGCCGCCATCGACCTGGACGTAGTCGGGGCAATGGGCGGGATTGGCGACGCAGTCGGCGAACCAGTCGTCGAGGAAGGCGGCGTGGCCGACGACGAATTTCACCCCCACCGGCTTGCCGGTGACGCGGCGGACGCGGGCGACGAAGGCGCCGAGTTCGGTGATGTTGGCGATATCGGTATGGCGGTTCGGGCTGATGCTCGCCTCACCGACCGGGATGCCGCGGATTGCGGCGATTTCGGCGGTGACCTTGGTGGCGGGCAGGATGCCGCCTTTGCCGGGCTTGGCGCCCTGGGCGAGCTTGACCTCGAACATGCGCATTTGCGGGTAGGCGGCGATTTCGCGCAGCCGGGATTCGCTGAGCTGGCCGTGTTCGTCGCGCACGCCGTATTTGGCGGTGCCGATTTGCATGACCAGGTCGCAGCCGCCCTCAAGATGGTATTTCGCCAGGCCGCCCTCGCCGGTGGCCATCCAGACGCCGGCCATCTTGGCGCCGCGCGACAGGGCGCTGACGGCGGCGTGGCTGAGTGCGCCGTAGCTCATGCCCGAGATGTTGAAGAAATTCGGCGCGTCGTAGGGTTCGCGGCAGGCGCCCGGCCCTTCGGTGATGCCGATGCGCAGGGCGGGCCAGGTGGCGCGTTCCTCGTCGAGGATGGGGAAGGCGGCGGGGCGGAAGGCGAAGGCCGGGGTGGTTTCGCTGCCGAAGCTGACGAGGTTTGAGATGCCTTTAGCGGTGCGGTAGATCCAGGCGCGTTCCAGGCGGTTGAACGGGCGTTCCACCCAGTCGGGCAGGTATTGGTATTGCCGCATGTATTCGCCGAAGTTTTCGGAGAAATAGCGGAGATGCCCGATCACCGGGTAGTTGCGCAGGATGGTGTGCTGGGTTTGGCGGGTGTCGTGCAGCCAGACCGCCAGGATGAAGGCCGCGGCGAGCAGCAGCAGCACGAACGCGATGGTCATTTGTGGGTTCCCGGAGGGTGACGGACGGTTCCGGCGATACCCTATCAGGCCGAGGATTATCGGGGCGTTAAGTTTTCACCGCACGGGCTGGGCCTTCGGATGGTGTTGGGCTGGCGCTATCAGGCCAATGCGGCTTGCAATCGCGGTTTGGGGCGGGGATCGGCGCCGAAGGCGATTTGCACGGCCCCGGCGATCAGCCCGATGGTGACGCCGAGTTGCCAGGCGCGATCGTAGCTGCCCAGGGTTTCCAGGATGAGCCCGCCGCCCCAGGCGCCGAGGAAGCTGCCGACCTGGTGGCTCATGAAGGCCAGGCTGGTGACGGTGGCCATGTAGCGCAGGCCGAACATTTGCGCGACCAGGCCGGCGGTGAGCGGCGAGACGCCCATCCAGAGCAGGCCCATGGTGGCGGCGAATGCCAGGGTGGTGACGGGGCTGGGCGGGAAGACGAAGAACAGCGCGATGGCGAAGCTGCGCAGGATATAGAGCAGGCCGAGCATGACGTGCTTGGGGTAGATGCCGCCGAGCCAGCCCCACATGTAGGCGCCGACGATGTTGAACCCGCCGATGACCGCCAGCGATTGCGCCGACAGCATGGGGTCCATGCCGCACAAGGCGAGGTAGGTCGGCAGGTGGGTGGTGAGGAACACCAGTTGCAGCCCGCACACCATGAAGGCCCCGGCCATCACCAGGAAGGCGCGGCGGCGCAGGGCTTCGCCCACCACTTCGCGCAGGCTGGTGGCCTCGCCGCGCCGGGTGGGCAGCGGCACGAGGTCGGCGCGGCCCATGACGAAGGCGGCGGGGACCATGAGCAAGGCGAGGCCGAACAGAGCCAGCATGCCGGTTTGCCAGCCAACCATGCCGAGGAAGCCGGGGCCGCTGATCAGCGCCTGGGCCAGCGGGGCGGCGATGAGGGTGCCGAGGGAGCCGCCGGCGGAGACAACGCCGAGCGCCCAGCTGCGCTGCGCCTCTGGCACCGCGCGGGCGGCGGCGCTGAGGTTGAGGCTGGCGGCGGTGCAGGACAGGGCGACGCCGAGCAGCGGGCCGGTGCCCAGGCTGAGCCATAGCGGGCCGGTGGCGACGACCGCGCAGAGGATGCCGGCAGCGTAGAGGACGGCGCCGGAGATTGCCACGCGGCGCAAGCCCAGCCGGTCGGCCAGGGCGCCGACGAAGGGTTGCGACAGGCCCCAGACGACGTTCTGCACCGCCACCGAGAAGGTGAAGTCGGCCACCGTGATGCCGGCGGCGGTCATTGGCTGCATGAACAGGCCGAGGCTTTGGCGGATGCCCATGGCCAGGGACAGCAGCAGGGCGGCGCCGACCAGGATCGGCCAGGCGCGAATGGTGGCAGGCATGGGTGGTCCTTCCCTGCGGCGGAATGACGCTAGGGGGCGGTGCTGTGCCTGGGCAAGGAAAACGGCATGCGCGGCAAGCCGGGGAGGCATGCCGAGGGGCGGACGGGCTGGCTTCGTGGGGGGGGGGCGTGCTTGAGCAGGGGCATGATCGAAGATGACGCGCGGCCGGTGGCGCTGCTGTTGGCCGAAACCGCGGCCACGCTGGCCGAGGCTGGGGTGGCGGCGCCGGTGCGCGAGGCGCGGCTGTTGCTGTTGCATGCGCTCGGCCGGATGACGGGGGCGTTGCTGGACCGGGCGGAGCGGGTGCGGGCGCCGGGGCTGGCGGCGCTGGTGGCGCGGCGGGCGGGGCGCGAGCCGATGGCGCTGATCCTGGGGCGGCAGGGGTTCTGGACGCTGGATCTGGCGGTGTCGCGCGATACGCTGATCCCGCGGGCGGATTCGGAGGCGGTGGTGGAGGCGGCGCTGGCGGCGCGGCCCGATGCGGCGCGGGTGCTCGATTTGGGCACCGGCACCGGGTGCTTGCTGCTGGCGGTGCTGAGCGCGTGCCCTGGCGCGTGGGGGGTGGGCGTTGACCTGTCGCCCGGCGCCGCGGCGCTGGCGGCGCGCAACGCGGTGGCCAATGGGCTGGGCGGGCGGGCGGTGTTCCTGTGCGGCGACTGGGCGGCGGCGGTGGACGAGCGGTTCGACCTGGTGCTGTGCAATCCGCCGTATATTCCGAGTGCCGAGCTGGCGGGGCTGATGCCCGAGGTTTCGGGATATGAGCCGGCGCGGGCGCTGGATGGCGGGGCGGACGGGTTGGGCGCGTATCGCCGGATTGGGCGGCGGCCCAGAACGCATCGTATAGCGGATGCGCCAGCCATTCCCTGAAATGCGGCGCATCGAATCCGGCGGCGGCGTCCATGGTCTCAAGCGGGAGGTGCCAGAAGATTTTTTGCAGGTCCGTCGTGTCATGCGTCTGCCCGCTGCGCCCGGCCACCGCCATGCCCCAGGCAAAGGCCAGCGACAGATTAAAGACGCCGTTGAAATAAATCAGATCCTTGAAGAGATCGCGGCCCATGACGCCGGGCGTGATGGCCAGCAGCCCGGGGGGCCTCGTCCAGGCCGCCGTCAACTGGGCCGTGGCGCAATAGGAGTTGCCCAGCATGCCGATGCGCCCGTCGCACCAAGGCTGCGCCTTCACCCAGGCGATCGTGTCGGCGCCATCCTCGGCCTCGAAAAAAGGATTAAACCGGCCGGAAGAATCGAACCGCCCGCGGCAATCCTGCTTGATCACGCCATATCCGCTCGGAATGCCGGAGTCGCCCGCCGAAAATCCGGTGTTGTTGTAGGGCGTGCGGACCAAAATGATGGGAAACGGCCCGGATCCGTCGGGAAGCCGAATGTCGGCGGATAGCGGAACCCCATCGCGCATCATCACCGGCACGTCGATTTTCTGGATCATGATCGTCTCTCCCGGCTCGTTCGACCGTAAAAGCGGAATACCTTAGCAACCCGCGCCGGCAAAAGAAATCGTTTTTCGAAATCCTTGAAACACAGGCGCGACCGGGATATGCTAACCAACTGATGAAGGAGCCCTCCAACATGAATGCACCCCTCTTCGCCGGAATCGCGGTCGCCTTGGCCGTCACCTCTTGCGCCCTTGCCGAAACCAAGCGCCCCGCCGAGGCGGATCTTTATCTCCACCTCAAGGACGCGCTGAAGAATCCCCCGGAGCAGGCCGCCCTCCCGCGCGTGCTCCTCATCGGCGACTCGATCTCCATCGGCTACACCGTTCCCGTCCGCAAGGAACTCCAGGGCAAGGCCGTCGTATTCCGTCCGCCGGTCAACTGCCAGCACACCGGCTACGGGCTG
>JBBQOT010000275.1:0-4931 GCA_038331165.1 Acetobacterales bacterium | reverse complement strand
GCGACCGCGTGGTGCAGCGCGTCGGCTTCGCGGTGCGCCAGGGCCTTCGCTTCACCGCCAATCCCGACCTGGCCACGCTGAACGTCACGCCGGGCGCGCCCCATCCGCTGCGTGCCGGCGCCGACATCACGCTGGAATTGCCGGGTGGGCGGCTGCGGCTGCTCGCGGTGCACCTGAAAACCGGCTGTCGCGAAGACAAGCTCGACCGTTCGCCGCGCCCGCAATGCGACCAGTTGCGCCTGCAACTCGCCGCCTTGCAGGGCTGGATCGCCCAGCGCCGCGCCGAGGGGGTGCCATTCGTGCTAATGGGCGACTTCAACCGCTGGATGGATGCGCGAGAAGCCTTCTACACGGGGTTGGCGAACAGCGGCCCGCTGGCCCGCGCCACCGAGGGCCACAGCTCACCCTGTTGGGGCGGCGGCGGCTTTGTCGACCACATCATCGCCGGTGGTGCGGCGCGCGGCTGGCTACAGCCGGGGTCGCTGCGCGTGACCGTCTATCGGGAGACCGGGCCGGCGTGGAAGGCGCGACTGTCGGACCACTGCCCGGTTTCGGCTCGCTTCATCGTGCCGGATTGACCACTGTGCAAAGCGTTCGCCGGTCGTGTCGTGCCAGCCACGGTCGAGAGCGCGCTGCCGCGCATGGTCGAACTTTCGGCCATGTTCATGGCCATGACCTTCGTCGTCTTCGTACTCTACGGCACCTTCGCTGCCACTGTGCGGAGCCATGTCATCTCCCGCGCGGTGGTGCTGACCTGGAGGCGCCGCACCTTTGCCGCGGCGTTCGTCGCGCTGGGCGCGCGGTTGGCGGAGACAGAACGCTAAGGCGGTCCCAACACTCTCCAGTTTTTATCGCCCTGTCAGGGAACATCGCCTTGGCTTTGCCCGTCTTCCTTACCGGCACCACCGCCCGCCTTGATGCGGCCCTCGCCGTCATGCGCCAGGGCTAGGGTGCGCGCCACCTTCCTTCGCGTTACCCTGCCACTGGCCGGGCTGAACTTCGTCAACCAGGCCGCGCGCGGCGTGATGGCGGTGATCGGCCCGGTGCTGGCGATCGAATACGGGCTGTCGGCCAGCGAGTTGGGGCTGCTCGCGTCGGTGCTGTTCCTGGCGTACTGCCTGTGGCAGTTGCCGATGGGCGTGTTGCTGGATGTGTATGGCCCGCGCCGGGTGCAGACGGCGATGGGGGTGCTGGCCGCCGCCGGCTGTGCGTTGTTCGCGGTTTCCGACGGCCTGCCCGGCTTCATTGTCGCACGCGCCATGATCGGCGTGGGCATCGCCGGCGGGCTGATGGCGGTGCTGAGGCCAACAGCCAGTTCTTCGCGCGCGCCGAGGTGGCCGGGGTTACCGGCATTGCCATGTTCCTTGCCGCCTCGGGCAGCCTGCTCGCCACCGCGCCGGTGGAGGCGCTGCTGCCGTCGATCGGCTGGCGCGGGGTGTTCTGGATTCTGGTGGCGATCACGCTGGCGGTGTCGCTGTGGACCTTCACCTCGGTGCTCGACAAGCCCGGCATGCCCAGCCGCGGTTTTCGCACCGAGGTGGCGGTGATCATCGCCATCGCCCGCAGCGGCATCTTCTGGCGCCTGACGCCACTGATCGCGCTGATGTCGATCTTCACCTTCACCTATCACGGGCTGTGGGCCGGGCCGTGGCTGCGCGACCTGGCCGGGCTGGACGGGCATGCGCGGGCGGCCACGCTGTTCTGCTACGCGCTGGGCATGATGGCCGGCGGGCTGGTGATGGGGCAATTGACGAGCCGCGTGCAGAAGCGTGGTCATGCGCCGATGCTGGTGCCGGCGGGTGCTGCCGTGGCGATGCTGCTGATCCAGGTGGGTTTCCTCATCGGGCCGACCGATTTTGTGACGGTGACGGTGCTGTGGAGTTTGTTGGCGTTGATCGCGGCGGCCGGCCCGCCGGGATATGCTGTCATCGCGCAGTTCTTTCCGGTGGAGCAGATGGGCCGCGTGTCGACCGTGATCAACACCGTGGTGCTTGGTGGTGCGTTTCTGATGCAGTCGCTGATCGGCTGGATCCTCGACCTGTGGCCGCGGACGGCGGCCGGCGGGTGGGAGCCGGCGGGGTATCGCTGGGCCATGCTACTGTCGATGGCAATGCAGGTGGCCGCGCTGGCCTGGGCGTGGCGGCACCTGAAGCGCAAGGGGACGGCATGAACGGTAAGCAAATTCGCAAACTGCTGGAACGCACGCGGCTGGACAGCGGCAAGGGGTTTTCGCTGCGCGACCACGACCCGGACGATACTGCGCCGAAGGTGGTGCGCGAGGCCGAGGCGGCGGCGCTGCTGTCCGCCGGGGTGGAGCGGCTGGCCGAGTTGCAGACGCTGCTCTATGCCCAATCCACCTGGTCGCTGCTGTGCGTGTTCCAGGCGATGGACGCGGCCGGCAAGGATGGCACGATCAGCCATGTGATGTCGGGCGTGAACCCGCAGGGGGTGCATGTGCATTCCTTCAAGGCGCCGAGTTCGGATGAGTTGGCGCATGATTTCCTGTGGCGCGTGGGGCGCGAACTGCCCAAACGCGGGCATATCGGCATCTTCAACCGCAGCCACTACGAGGAAGTGCTGATCGCACGGGTGCATCCGCGCATCCTCGACGGACAGAATCTGCCGGAGAAGCTGCGCGGCAAGCAGTTCTGGGGCGACCGGCTGGCCGATATCGCGGCGTGGGAGGGGTATCTCGCGCGCCAGGGGACGGTGGTGCTGAAGTTCTTTCTCAACATCTCGCGCGCCGAGCAGAAGAAGCGCTTCCTGGACCGGATCGACACGCCGGCCAAGCACTGGAAATTCCGCCCCGAGGACGTCGCCGAGCGGGCGCACTGGGACGAGTACATGGCGGCGTACGAGGATGCCATCGCCGGCACCGCGACGCCCGAGGCGCCGTGGTTCATCGTGCCGGCCGATAGCAAGTGGTTCGCCCGCCTGGTGGTGGTGTCGGCGATGATCGATGCGCTGGAGCGGATGAAGTTGGAGCCGCCCAGCGTTTCGCCAGCCGACGCAGCGGCGATGGTGGCGGCGCGGCAGGTTCTGGAAGCGGAGAAATAGCCGATGCGGATCCTGTCGGGCGCAGATGTGGCCGCATTGGTGGGCGTGGCCGATCTGATCGAGCCGATTGCGGCGGCGATGGTCGAGGTGTCGGCGGGCAATGTGGAGATGCCGCTGCGCGCGATGGTGAAGCTTCCGGGTGTCAATCACATGGGGATCATGGCGGGGCATTTGGGGGCGCCAGCGGGGCATGGGGTGAAGGTGCTGAGCCTGTATCCCGACAATCCGAGCCATGGCCGCTCGTCGCATTCCGGGTTGTATCTGTTGTTCGACGGGGCGACCGGGCTGCCGGTGCTCTGCATGGATGCGGCCGTGCTGACGGCGATCCGCACTGCCGCTTCGACCGCCGTGGCCTCGCGCGTGTTGGCGCGGGCGGACAGCCGGGTGCTGGCGATCCTGGGGCTGGGGGAGCAGGCGCACAGCCATATCGCGGCGATGCGCGCGGTGCACCCGATCGAGCGGGTCATCGCCTGGGGCCGCGACCGCGCCAAGCTGGAAGTGTTCGCCCAGGCGAATGGCGCCGAGATGGCGGCGAGTGTGGAGGCAGCGGTGGCGCAGGCGGATATCATCGTGACCGCGACGCCGGCGCGCGCGCCTTTCCTGTCGGCCGCGATGCTGCGGCCCGGGCAGCATGTGAACGCCGTTGGTGCCAGCGTGGCCTTCATGCAGGAGTTGGCGGCCGATGTGGTGGCGGCGGTGCGGTTCGTGACCGACTATCGCCCGTCGCTGGAGCCGCAGGCGGCCGAGGTGATCGCGGCACGCCGCGACGGGTTGATCGGTGCCGATCACGACATTCCTGAGATCGGCGAGATCATCGCGGGGCGCAAGCCCGGGCGGCGCGGGGGGGACGAGATCACCGTGTATCGCTCTCTGGGGATTGCGGCACAGGATCTTGCCGCCGCGCATTTCATTCTGGCGCGGGCGGTGGCGCGCCGCGTGGGGACCGTGGTCGACATGGCGTAGCTGATGGGGTGGATGCCTCGGATGGAAGGGTGGCAGTGAAATGGCGACAAGGTCATTTTATTTCGATATCGTAATAAAATGGGCACATCAGTACGCGATCGCCAATGCCCATTTTTGCAGAGATTGGCCGAAAACGGGTAACATGATCGCCCAGGACGGGGCGAAACGAGGGAAAGATGGCTGCCAGCCCGAGGGGTGGACGCGGCAATGGCCGCACCGCGGGGGCACGGGCAGCGCCGCGCGGCGCCCGAGTTGGGAGCGAGGGGGCTGGGCGCGAAGGGGTTGCAGCGCATGGCCGGTGGCGTGGCGCGGATGTGGCGCTGCGCGGGCCGCCATGCGCCCGGCCGGCGGGAGCGTTGGCGGGTGCGGGGTGCTCGGGCGCACAAAACCAGCTGAACCCGGCGCACCACCAGGGGCGGGAATTGTTGGGCGGCGTGGCGGCGGGTGCGGCGACCGGGACTGGTGACGGGGCTGCGGGGTGTGCGGGCGCGGAGGGCGCGCGGGGAGAGAGCAGAACGCCAGCGGCAAAGTCGCGGACCAGGGCGAGCAGGAGGCACAGGAGGCGGTCGATGCAGGCGGCGATGCCGGCATGCAGGCGGGATTGGGCAGCGGCGTCGGCGGCGATCGTGGCGCGCAGGTCTCCCAGGGCCACGGCGAAGCCCGCGGCGGGAGCCGTGGCGGCGCGTGGCGGCTGGGCGCAGAGCGGCGCTGGGTGGATCATATCGGGCATTTACGTTAGTTAGTGTATTTCAGCCGCCGGTGCAAGGGGTTTGTGCGGTCATGGGTCGTCGTCCGCGAAATAGTCGAGATCGCGCAATACCAAGTGTCGGAATTGACGACTGATCCCAGGCAAGAGTGGGGCGCCGACCCATAAGCGCTGGGATAAGGGAGGCTGGGCGCTGCCCAGACCC
>JBBQOT010000274.1:0-4936 GCA_038331165.1 Acetobacterales bacterium | reverse complement strand
GCACGGCGGCGTTGTAGTCCCGCACCGTCGCCTCCACCGTGGCGGGATCAAGCCCCATCTTCTGCGCCAGCTCCCCCACGCTGCCGGCGGTGATGGCGGGAAACACCGAGGGCATGAACAACGGCACCGACTTGGCGTCGCAGATGGAATAGGCGATCTGGCCGGCCTGCTGGGCAATCAGCCGGCCCCAGATGGCGTAGCGCTTGGGCCAGACATCCTCGCCCTCGTCGTAGAAGCGCGCGCCCGCGTTGTTCACCACGATGGAGAACGGCACCGAATCCAACCGCGTGACAATGCCGCCATCGAATTGCGGGCTGCGCGCATCCAGCGCCACGGCATGGAACTGCGTGGGGTCGCCAACCTGGGCCACGCCCTGCCCCAGCAGGTTCTTCAGCACCCGCCCCTTGGCATAGGGGGTGCCGCGGATGATGAAGTTATCGACCGCGTCGCCCCAGTATTGCCGCATCCAGTCCAGATTGCCCTGGAACCCGCCCGACGAGGCGATCACGCAGCGGGCGCGCACCGTCTCAGGAAAGCCCCGGTGGTTGATGTCCACCGCGCGGGCGAAGCCGTCGTCCAGGTGCACTTCGCGCACTTCGGTGTCGTACAGGATATCCACCCCCAGCCGCTCGGCGGTGGCATAGACGGCGTTCAGCAGCGCCTTGCCGCCGCCGAGGAAGAAACAGTTGGTGCGCGACAACGACAGCGTGCCGGTGAGCGAGGGCTGAAACCGCACCCCGCAGGATGCCAGGAACGGCAACGCCGCCTCGCTGGCCCGGATGGTCATGCGCGCCAGCTGCTCGTCGGTCTCCCCGCCGGTCACCCGCAGCAAATCGTCCCAGTATTCGTCTTCCAGATACGTCTCGGTCAGCACCGATGTCGGCGCCTGGTGCATGGCGCGCAGGTTGCGGGTGTGCCGGCTGTTGCCGCCGCGCATGGTCTGCGGCGCGTGCTCCAGCACCAGCACGCTGGCGCCGCCCTGGCGCGCTGTCACCGCGGCCGTCATCGCGGCGTTGCCACCGCCGATCACCACCACGTCCCAGCTCTGCGTGAAGTCCACCATGCGCGCGCTCCTCGCCCCCGTTTTGACATGCCCGTGCCGGCTGGCAACCCCAAATTCGCACCCCGTTGACGCAGCGAGCGGCGGCATGCGTGCGTGCAGCGTCATGGTCGAAAGTGATACCATCCCCCGCTGACAGCGACTGAACGCGCGAACCACCAAAATCGGCCAGCCACGCGTGGCCGAACCGACGGCCCGGCGACATCTGGTCGGATTTCATGGCGCGCCCGGCCGCTCCACGCTGACGCCAAAAGGGAGCCTCACCATGTCCGACCTGCTCGCCTTCGTCTCCTGCGCCGATGCGCGCGCCATCGTCACCTTCGCGATGGATCGCACCACCGGCGCATTGACCCGCCGCGCCAGCACGCCCGTGCCGGGGCCGTCGGGGCCTGGCATGTCGATGCCGCTGGCGCTGTCGCCCGATCGCCGCGTGCTGCACGCCGCCGTGCGCATCGCGCCGTTCCCGTGCAGCAGCTTCGCCGTCGACCCCGCAACCGGCGCGCTGACCCATCTCGGCGCCACCGACCTGCCAGAGGCGATGGCCTATATCCTGGCCGAACCATCGGGCAAGAACCTGATCGCCGCCTCCTACCCCGGGGCGATGGTCACCAGCCACCCCATCGCCGCCAACGGCGCCGTGTCCCGCCCCGCCCGCCAGGTCATCGACACGCCGCTGCGCGCCCACGCCATCATCACCGATGCCGCCGGGCGGTTTGCCTATGTCCCCTGCCTGGGCGGCGATGTGGTGCTGCAGCTCGCACTCGATCCCGCCACCGGCCTGATGACCCAGGTAGGGCGCATGAAAACCCACGCCGGCAGTGGCCCGCGGCACATGCGCTTCGGCCCCAACGGCCAGCACGCCTATGTGCTCGGCGAGCTTGATGCCAAGCTGATCGCCTGCACGGTCGACCACCTCGGCGGGCTGGCGCCGTTCCAGCTGGCACCGATGCTGGCCGACGACGTGGCAATCCCCGCCGACGGGCGCATCGCCGCGGCAGACATCCAGATCACGCCCAATGGCCGGTTCCTCTACGCCACCGAGCGCATGACCAACATCATCTTCGCCTGGGCACTCGCCCCCGCCAGCGGCGCCATGACACCAATCGGCGCGGTGCCGTCCGAGCCAGGGCCGCGCGGCATCGCAATCGACCCCGCGGGAAGATTCCTGCTGTGCGCAGGGCAAACGACCGGGTCAGTCGGGACGTATGCCATCGACCAGGCTTCAGGCGCACTGAATCGCATCGCCACCACCCATGCTGGCGCGAACGCGAATTGGATCGAGTTCGTCCAGACCGCCGGCTGACACCAAGCGGCCTCGTCCTTAATCTTTGGACGTAGGCAAGGCCAGGGCTTTGCCCTGGACCCACCAGGGGCCGAGCCCCTGGACCTCATATGATTGAAAATAAATGGGTTTCCAAAGGCCGCCGGCCTTTGGTGGGTCCAGGGCAAAGCCCTGGCCTTACTTTCTTCAACGGGCCGATTAGCTTGCCCCACGTCAGAACCAATTCGCCTTGTCCACCACGTTGCGCAGCGCGCCACCGTCCAGCATCGCCCGGCAATTGTCGCGGATGATGGCGTAGCGCCGATCGTTGAGATGCGGACCATAGCCCGCCATATGCGGCGTGATCAGCACCCCCGGCATGGTCCACAGCTTGTGATCGGCCGGCAGCGGCTCGATTTCGAAAACATCCAGCGCGGCACCGGCGATTTCCCCCGCCTCCAGCGCGGCAACGAGATCATCCAATTTCGTCGTCATGCCGCGGCCGATATTGATGAACCGGGCGGAGCGCTTCATCCGCCGAAAGCGCGCGCGGTCCATGAACCCTTCGGTGGCCGGGGTGTGCGGCACCGTCAGCAGCACGAAATCGGCACGCGGCAACAGGCTGTCCAGCGCCGCCGGCGGGTGCAGTTCGGCCACACCTGGTGGGGGCGCGCTGCGGCGGATGTCGGTGGCGATCACGGTGATGCCGAAGGCGGCAGCCAGCCGCGCCGTCTCAGTGCCGATGCCGCCGAGACCGACGATCAGCATGGTGGCATCGGGCAGATGCACCACGCCATGATCCTCGGCCGGCTTCTTCCATTCGCGCCGCGTCTGTTGCGGGATAAAGCGATCCAGCCCGCGGGCGAATGCGAGCACGAAGGCCATGATGTGCGCGCCGATATGGTCGTTGAAGATCTCGCGGAAATTCGTCGCCACCACGGGATGGGCGACCAGTTCGGGAAAATAGAACCCGGCCGGCGGGGCAGCCTGCGGCGCCTGCAGCCAGCGCAAGCGGGTGGCCTTCGCCAGTAGCGCGGGGGTGAGGGTGCCGAACACGGCGTCGGCGTCGGCGATGGCCGCCTCGGCTTCGGCGATGGTTTCGGCCACGACAATGCGGGCCTCGGGAATCTCGGCTGCCAGGCGCGCGGCCCAGTTGCGCCAGATGTCGGTTTGTGGCGGCAGCATGACAAGTTTGAGGCCCCGGTTGGTTCCGCTCATCTCGCTCTCCCCTCGATGGCGCAGCCGTGCCAGGATCGTGCCCACCGCGCAAGACCGCCGGAGGTATCCGCTTGAAACCAATCGTCACGCTCACGTTGAACCCGGCGGTGGATATCGCCTGCGCCACCGCCGAGGTGGTGCCGCAACACAAGCTGCGCACCCATGACGACCGCATGGACCCGGGCGGCGGCGGGGTGAATGTCAGCCGGGTGCTGCACGAACTCGGCGCGGAAACCTGCGCGGTGGTGCTGTCGGGCGGCGTCTTCGGCCGTCACCTGGAGGCGCTGATTGCCGCCGAGGGCGTTGCTTGCCACGCCGTGCCGATCGCCGGCACCACCCGCATCTCCATGACCGTGCACGACGAAAAGACCGGCCAGGAATATCGCTTCGTCGGCGATGGCCCGCTGGTGCAGCCGGCAGAAATCGACGCTTGCCTGGCTGCACTGGCCGAGGAAAATACCGACTGGCTGGTGATCAGCGGCAGCCTGCCGCGCGGGATCACGCCTGAGGTGCTGGCCGGCATCGTTCGCCAGGCCCATGCGGCCGGGCGGCAGGTGGTGGTGGATTCGTCCGGCCCCGCGCTGAAGGCCGCCCTGGGCCAGGGCCTGGCCCTGATCAAGCCCAGCCTGCGCGAGTTCGAGGCGCTGGTGGGCACCGCCATGCCCGACCCGGCGGCGCAGGACGCCGCGGCCCTGCGCCTGGTGCACGAAGGTGCGGCCGAGCGCGTCGCCGTCAGCCTGTCGGGCGACGGCGCCCTGCTGGCCACGCGACACGGCGTGCTGCGCCGGCCAGCCATCCCGGTGCGCGCCGTCGGCACGGTCGGCGCCGGCGACAGTTTCCTGGCCGCAATGGTGCTGGCGCTGGCCCGCGGCGCCGCGCCGGCCGATGCGCTGGCCTGGGGCCTGGCGGCCGGTGCGGCGGCGGTGATGGCCACCGGCACCGCCCGGCCAAAACGTGCCGAGATCGAGGCGCTGCACGCCCGGGCATGAATCGCCTCTGGATGCCAAGGCGCCGTTGCGTCTAGGGTTGTAACGCGCGGGCCCGCCGCATGAGGCGCCGCTTCAGGGAGAGCAGAAAATGCAACGCAGGACGCTTCTTGCCGGGGCCGCTGCACTAGGCGCGGCCGGTTCGATCGGATTGGCCCGCCCGGCCATCGGCCAGGGCGCCGCGCGCACCCTGCGCTTCGTGCCCCAGGCCAACCTGGCCAACCCCGACCCGGTATGGACCACCACCATCGTCGCCGCCAACCACGCCCATATGGTGTGGGACCAGCTGTGGAACTTCGACGAGTCGCTCACCCCGCGGCTGCAGATGCTGGCCGGCGCCACCACCTCGGCCGACGGGCTGACCTGGACGCTGACCCTGCGCGACGGGCTCATGTTCACCGACGGCGAGCC
>JBBQOT010000273.1:0-4938 GCA_038331165.1 Acetobacterales bacterium | reverse complement strand
TGGCCGACGCGGTCGTGGCCCTCGACCCCGCCAACAGCCAAACCGCCGCCCGCCTCGTCGCCCCGCTCGGCCAATGGCGCCGCCACGACGCCACCCGCCAGGCCCACATGCGCGCCGCCCTGCAAACCATCCTCGCGCTGCCCGGCCTCAGCCGCGGCACCTTCGAACAGGCGTCGCGCGCCTTGGGCGAGGATGCTTGACCGGGCAGGCAACGGCGGCCGATGCTGATGCAAAGCGACAGGGCATAGCGATGGATGCGCAGCAGATGAGGGTCATGCCGATCTCCGGCGCGGTCGGCGCCGAGATCGGCGGCATCGACATCTCACGCCCCCTGCCCACCCCCACCATCGCTGCCCTGCGCGAGGCCCTCGGCACCCACGGCGTCATCTTCTTCCGCGACCAGCATCTGTCCGAGGCGCAGCACATCGCCTTCGCCGAGCAGTTCGCCACCATCAACATCAACCGCTTCTTCAAGCCGGTCGACGGCTTCCCCAAAATCGCCGAGGTCCGCAAGGAACCCGAGCAGACCAAGAACATCGGCGGCGCCTGGCACACCGACCACAGCTACGACCAGATCCCCGCCCTCGGCTCCGTGCTCTACGCCCGCGAAGTGCCCGACACCGGCGGCGACACCATGTTCGCCGGCATGTACGCCGCCTACGACGCCTTCTCCGACGGCCTCAAGCACACCCTGCACGGCCTGCGCGCCGTCCATTCCAGCCGCCACGTCTTCGGCGCCCAGGCCCGCCGCGGCGACGAAATGAACGCCCGCCTGGGCAACGCCGCCGCCGCCACCCAGGACGCGTTCCACCAGGTGATCATCACCCACCCGATCAGCGGCCGCAGCGCGCTCTACGTGAACCCCGGCTTCACCCTGCATTTCGAGGGCTGGACCGCCGACGAATCCCGCCCCCTGCTCGACTATCTCTACCGCCACGCCGTGCGCCCAGAATTCACCTGCCGCTTCCGCTGGCACGCCGGCTCGCTGGCCTTCTGGGACAACCGCGCCACCCAGCATCTGGCGCTGAACGACTACCACGGCCATCGCCGCCTGATGCACCGCATCACGCTGGAGGGCGTGGCGCTCGCCTAACCAACTTCCATCGGCAGGCTGGCATCGCTCACCCACTCGATCAGCGAGGCGTCATAGATCTTGACGTCGGTATGCCCCAGCATCGTCAGCACCAGCGCATCCGCACTCGCCGCGATGCCGCCACCGCACTAGGTGATCACCCGCCGATCCAGCGCCCCCACATCGGCGAACAGCGCCCGCAGCACCGCCGGCGGCAACAGCGTCTTGCTCACGGGGCCAACCAGCCGGGCCGCCGCCACGTTCACGCTGCCGGCAATCCGCCCCGGCCGCCCATACTGCACCCCGCCCGCCCCGCGATGCTGATCCTCCCGCAGCGCGTTGATGGTGCACACACCCAAGTCGCCAATCGCCGCCAGAACCTCGTCGCGATCGGCCATCAGCGGCCGCGCCGCGCGCGCGGTGAACTGCGCCGGCGCCCGCACCGAACCCGCCCCGGTTGCCGCCGGCCGCCCCTCCGCCGCCCACTTATGCCAGCCGCCATCCAGCACCGCCGCATTGTCATGCCCGAACACCCGCAGCATCCACCATACCCGGCTGGACCACCACAGATTGTCGGTGCTGTACAGCACCACCCGCGTCCCATCCCCCACCCCCAGCCGCCCCATCACAGCGGCGAACTGCGCGGCCGAGGGCAGCATGAAGCGGAACCGATGCCCCGGGTCCGACAAATCACCCTGCAAATCCACGAACTGCGCGCCCGGGATATGCCCGAGCTCGAAATCCGGCCGCCCCGAAACCGGCCGCGTGCCAACCCCCGCCGCCGGCACCAGATGCGTCGTGACATCCAGCACCACGACGGAAGGGTCATCCAGATGAGCCGCCAGCCAAGCGGTATCGACGAGGTATTCGGGATGAACGAAGCCCATGGCACGATCCTTCACGGAAAAAAAGGCCAAAATCCCACCATCACACGCGCCCGCCGGGCTCATCGCCGCTGGCCAAGTCACTTTAAAGATGAGGGTCCAGGGGGCTCGGCCCCCTGGTACTACTTCCTGGCTCGCCCCCCTCGGTCCGACTTCCTCAGCCCACCACCCCCATAGCCCAGGCCAACACACCCTTCTGCGCATGCAGCCGGTTCTCCGCCTCATCGAACACCACGCTCTGCGGCCCGTCGATCACCTCGGCCGTGACCTCCTCGCCGCGATGCGCCGGCAGGCAATGCATGAAAATCGCATCCTTCGCCGCCTGCGCCATCAGCGCCCCGGTCACCCGATACGGCGCCAGCACATTGTGCCGGTTGCTGTTCGGATCGTCGCCCATGCTCACCCACGAATCCGTCACCACGCAGGCCGCCCCGGCCACCGCCGCCACCGGGTCGTCGGTCAGCTCGATCTTCGCCCCCTCGCCGCGCGCCCACTCGATCAGTGCTGCCGGCGGGCGCAGGCTCGCCGGCGTCGCCAGCCGCAGCGTGAACCCGAACCGCACGGCGCATTCAATCCAGCTCGTCGCCACGTTGTTGCCATCGCCGCACCACGCCACCACCTGCTCCGCAATCGGCCCGCGATGCTCCTCGAACGTCATCATATCGGCCATCAACTGCACCGAATGGCTGGCATTCGTCAGCCCGTTGATCACCGGCACCGTCGCGTGCTGCGCCAGCTCCAACAGCCGCTCATGCGCGTGCGTGCGCATCATGATGGCATCGACATAGCGGCTGAGCACCTTCGCCGTATCGGCAATGGTCTCCCCGCGCCCCAGCTGCATGTCCGCCGCGGTCAGGTTGATCACCTCGCCGCCAAGCTGGCGCATGCCAACCTCGAAACTCACCCGCGTGCGCGTCGACGGCTTCTCGAAGATCAGCGCCAATACCTTGCCAGCCAGCGGCTTCTCCGCCGCTCCACCAGCTTTCAACGTGCGCTTGTAGCCGGCCGCCACGTCCAGCATCCGCCGCAGCGTCGCGCTGTCATGGTCGCGGATATCGATGAAATGCCGAGGCAAGTGGCGGGGCGCCGAAGCAACCCCGCCCTCCATCGCCCCCGCCTGCGCCGACTTGCGGCGCAATGCGGCTCCACTCACAGCACACTCCCGATCACAGCACGCTCGGGGTCACGGCACCCGCCCGCGTCCGACGCGCATCACTGCGCGGCAGCCTTGGAGGTTGCGACCAGGCCAGCAGCAGCCCGGCGCATCATGCCCAACGCCGCCTCGATATCGGCGTCGGTGGCAACCAGCGGCGGCACCAAGCGCACCACATTCTCGCCCGCCGTCACCGTCATCAGCCCCTCGCCGGTGAACGCCACCTGCACCTGCCCCGCCGGGATCACGCACTTGATGCCCTGCATCAGCCCGCGCCCGCGCGATTCCGCGAAAATCCCCGGAAACTCGGCAATCAGCGCGTTCACCCCGGCCGTCATCACATCGCCCTTGCGCACCACCTCGTCGAGGAATCCAGGCGCCAGAATCACGTCCAGCACCGCATTGCCCGCCGTGCATGCCAGCGGATTGCCGCCAAACGTCGTGCCATGCGTGCCCGGAACCAAATGCTTGCCCACCCACTCCTTGGCCAGCACCGCCCCCAGCGGAAATCCGCCGCCAATTCCCTTGGCCGACGAAATCACATCAGGCTCGATGCCCGCCCACTCATAGGCAAACAGCTTACCCGTCCGCCCCATGCCGCATTGCACCTCATCCAGCGCCATCACCAGCCCGAACTCGTCGCACATCGCCCTGAGATCGCGCAGAAACTGCACGTCCGCCGTTCGCATGCCGCCCTCGCCCTGCACCGGCTCCACCAGAATGCCGGCCGTGGTGCCGTCGATGGCATCGCGCACCGCGTTCATGTTGTTCAACGGCACATGCTTGAACCCCTCCACCCGCGGGCCGAAACCCTCCAAATAGTGGTCGTTCCCAGTCGCCGCCAACGTCGCCAAGGTGCGCCCGTGGAACGCCCCCTCGAAACAGATGATGCCATAGCGCTCCGGCTTGCCGGTCGCAGACATGGTCTTGCGCACCATCTTGATCATGCCCTCGTTCGCCTCGGCGCCCGAATTGCAGAAGAACACGGTGTCCGCGAACGTCGCCGCCACCAGCCGTGCGGCCAACTGCTCAGCCTGCGGAATGCGATACAGGTTCGAAACGTGCATCACCTTGTACGCCTGCGCCGCAATGGCGTCCGCCAGGCCCTTGTGGCCATGGCCCAGCGAGGCTGTCGCAATGCCCGACCCGAAATCAAGGAATCGTCGCCCGTCCGTCGTCCACAGCCAGGCGCCCTCGCCCCGCTCGAAAGCAAGGTCGGCACGGTTGTAGTTCGGCAGCAGGGCGGAAATCATATCCGGGTGACCCTCATTGGTCCCTCGCGCAGGGACAGTTGTTCCACCAGGGTTGCGAACGGCCATGCCCTTGCACGGCCGGTTCCGGGGAAGCTGAAACAATGGTCTGGCAGGCGGGGGGAAGTCAAACACCCGAATCCCGGCGCATGGCCGCATTGCACGGGGAATTTCCTCGCCGTCCCCGCCCGTGCCACCCTTCGCCCATGCCCCGCCCCCCCAAGCCCGCCGGCCCACCCCCCACCGAAACCACCCTGCGTGAAGCAGCCCTGCGCCACCTCGCCCGCTACGCCACAACGCGAACCGGCCTCATCGCCGTGCTCGACCGCCGCATCACCCGCTGGCTGCGCGCCTCCGACAACCCCGAAACCGCCGCCGACGCCGCCCCCACCGCCCGCCAAGCCGCCCGCATCGTCGCCGACAAACTCGTCGCCCTCGGCCTCATCAACGACGCCGCCTTCGCCGAAAATCGCGCCCGCACCCTCACCCGCGCCGGCCGCTCCCGCCGTGCCGTCGCCGCCCACCTCGCCACCCGCGGCATCAGCCCCGAAACCGCCCAGTCCGCCCTGCCCAACACCC
>JBBQOT010000272.1:0-4939 GCA_038331165.1 Acetobacterales bacterium | reverse complement strand
ATCCAGATGGTGTTCCAGGACCCGTATGCCTCGCTTAACCCGCGGCGGCTTGTGGGCGACATCATCGCCGCCGGGCCGCTTGCCCACGGCATTGCGCGCGCCGAGGCGGAGCGCCGCACCACCGAACTCCTGGCCCTTGTCGGCCTCGATCCGGCCGCTTCCAGCCGCTACCCGCATGAGTTCTCCGGCGGCCAGCGCCAGCGCATCGGCCTGGCCCGCGCGCTCGCCATGCAGCCGGGTATCCTGGTGGCCGACGAGCCGGTGTCGGCGCTGGATGTTTCGGTGCAGGCACAGGTGCTGGCGTTGTTGGCCGATGTGCGGGCGCGATTCGACCTGGCCATGCTGTTCATCACCCATGACCTGCGCGTGGCCGCCCAGGTGTGCGACCGCGTCGCGGTGATGTATCGTGGCGAGATCGTGGAACTGCGCCCGACCGCCGAGCTTTTCGCCGACCCGCGCCATCCCTATGTGCGTGAACTGCTGGCCGCCGTGCCGGGCAAACGCTGGCTGCCCGCCGTCGCCGGCTGAACTGGAGGGATACCGCCATGGCCGAACCCGAGTACGACGCGATCATCATCGGTGCCGGCATGTCCGGGCTGTATCAGCTCTATCGCCTGCGCGAACTGGGCATGAAGGTGCTGGTGCTGGAAGCGGGCACCGGCGTCGGCGGCACCTGGTACTGGAACCGCTACCCGGGTGCCCGGTTCGATTCCGAGAGCTATTCCTACGGCTATTCCTGGTCGAAGGAGTTGCTGGCGGAATGGGACTGGGCCGAGCACTTCGCGCCGCAGCCGGAAACCGAGCGCTACCTCAACCACGTGGCCGACCGGTTCGGCCTGCGCGAGAACATCCGCTTCTCCAGCCGGGTCGCTGCCGCCCATTGGGACGAGGACGGCCGCCAATGGCGGATCACGCTCACCGACGGCACGCCGTTCACTGCGCGCTTCATAGTCACCGCCGTCGGCCCGCTCTCGGCCCCGGTCATGCCGGTGATCCCCGGGCGCGACGACTTCAAGGGCGAGGCCTACCACACCGCCACGTGGCCGAAGCACCCTGTCAGCCTTGAAGGCAAGCGCGTGGCGGTGATCGGCACCGGGGCAACCGGTGTGCAAACCATCCAGGAGGTCGCCAAAACCGCCGGGACGCTGACGGTGTTCCAGCGCACCCCCAACTGGTGCGCGCCGCTGCTCAACGCCAAGATCGACAAGGCCGAGATGGTGCGGATCCGTGCCAACTACCCGGCGATGTTCGAGCGTTGCCAGCAGACCTTCGCCGGCTTCCTGCATACCGCCGAGCCGCGCGGCACCTTCGATGTTACCCGCGAGGAGCGCGAGGCGTTCTGGGAGAAGCTGTACGGCGAACCCGGCTTCGGCATCTGGGTCGGCAATTTCAGCGACATCCTGATGGACCGCGCCGCCAATGCCGAACTTTCCGCCTTTGTCGCCCGCAAGATCCGGGGCCGTGTCCATGACCAGGACGTGGCCGAAATGCTCATTCCCAAGAACCACGGCTTCGGCACCAGGCGCGTGCCGCTGGAGACGCGGTATTACGAAGTCTACAACCAGCCGAATGTCCGCCTGGTCGATATCAAGGCCACCCCGATCGCTGCTATCACCGAGACAGGGTTGCGGACCACCGACGAAGAATTCGAATTCGACGTGATCATCTTCGCCACCGGATTCGACGCGCTGACCGGCAGCTTCGACCGTATCGATATCCGCGGCACCGGCGGCCAGCGGCTGCGCGATAAATGGTCTGCTGGGCCGCAGACCTTCCTGGGTGTGCAGGTCGAGGGATTTCCCAACATGATGATGCTGATGGGCCCGCACACGGCACTCGGCAATCTGCCGCGCAGCATCGAATACAATGTGGAATGGGTCACCGGGCTGCTGGACTATCTGCGCACCCATGGCCATACCCGCGCCGAGGCCACCCCGCAGGCGGTGCACGATTGGACCGACCACGTGCACGCCCTGGGCGTCGGCCTGCTGTCCAACGAAGTAGATTCCTGGATGACCGGCATCAACCGCAACATCGGCAAGGAAACCCGCATCATCGCCCGTTACAGCGGCAGCGCACCCGACTACCGCAAGCGCTGCGCCGAGGTGGCCGACGGGGGGTATCGGGAACTGGCGTTGGCCTAGCACCGTGTTCGCCAGACCGCGCTACCGGCCGCGCATTTCGTCGCTCGGCTTGCGATCGGCGACCTGGGCATATATGGCCACGGCCACCAGCAGCACGGCGACCATAATGCCGAACAGCGTGCGATAGGCCGCCTCTGGCCGGCTGCCGTCGTCCAGCGGCACGAACCCGCCCAGAATGATGCCCGACAGGCTTTGCATACAGGCCACGCCGAGCATCACGCTGGTGTTCATCGTCGACATGCCGCGCCCGATCAGCCGGTCGGGGAAGATCGCCCGGCCATGCGCCATGATCATGGTGCTGCTGGCGCTGACGAAGCCGATGCCGATGATTGCACCGGCGGCCAGCCACACCGGCGGCTGCGCGACCCCCGCCAGCACCGCCAGCAGCGCTGCCACCGCCAGCGTGCCCGCCACCGCGATCCATTTGCGCGTGTCCAGCACCCGGTCGAGCGGACCGAAGGTGAGCATGCCGACCTGGTAGGCCACCACGCCGGCGAGCAGCACGTTGCCTGCC
The DNA here is from genome assembly GCA_038331165.1 of Acetobacterales bacterium. Lineage (GTDB taxonomy): Bacteria > Pseudomonadota > Alphaproteobacteria > Acetobacterales > Acetobacteraceae > CAMDGX01. Next base: position 2,281 of record JBBQOT010000272.1, on the reverse strand, counting down.
TGGATTGCCGTCAAACCGTGCACCTCGCGCAGGTACGGCCCGCCCCACAACCCCTGCACGGTGAAGGTGCAGGCATAGTTGCAGAAGTTCAGCGCCAGGATATATGGCAGCGACGGGCTGCGCAGCGCCTCGCCGAGGCCGCGCAGCATCTCCCGCGGGGTCTCGGTCTTGCGCGCCAGGAACGGGTGCCCCGGCGGCGCGTCGCGCACCACCAGCCATACCGCCGCGCAGCCCAGCGCGGTGAACCCTACCACCGCCGCGAACACGCTGCGCCACCCAACCTCCCGCGCCGCCCAGGCCAGCGGCGTGGTGGCGAGCAGGTTGCCCAGCAAGCCGATCGACAGCACCAGCGAGGCCAGTTGCGAGAACCGGTCTGGCGGAAACCAGCGCGAGATCACCACCATGCTGCCGATCAGCATCACCCCGAACCCGGCGCCCATCAGCACCCGCCCGGCCAGCAGCGTCGGCCAGTCCGGCGCCAGCGTGAACACGGCGCCGCCCAGGGTTGCCAACACCAGCATGCCGGTCACGGTCTTGCGCGGTCCGTAGCGGTCGAACAAGAAGCCGCAGGGTATCTGCATCGCCGCGAAGCCGAAGAAGAACGCCCCGGTCAGCGCCCCCAGCGCCTGCGGCCCGATTTCCAAGTCGCGCATCAGGTCCAGCCCGATGGTCACGTTGGCGGCACGGAAGAAGTGGCTGGCGACATAGGCGGTGGCCAAGGTGGCCACGATCACCAGGCCCTGCCTGTGCAGTGCGAGCGCCATGCGCCTTCGTCTCCCCCGGTGCGTTGCCCAGCACCTATCACGCGCCAGACCCGCGGGCTATCCATCGGCAATGGAGGACACGCCCGAACGGCGCCGGCAGCAGAACCTGCGCGGCGCGTTGGCCATGCTCGGCGCGGTTGCGCTGTTCATCATCAACGATGCGATGATCAAGCTGGCCAGCGAGGGGCTTCCGGCTGCCCAGACGATCGGCGTGCGCGGCGTTTTTGCCACCGTCTGGGTGGTGCTGGCGCTGCTGGCCAGCGGCCTGTGGCGCCAACTGCATCACGCGCTGGACGGTCGCACCATCGGCCGCTCGGTGCTGGATGTCGGCAGCACCTTCACCTACCTCATCGCCCTGTTCAACATGCCGCTGTCGCTGGCGGTGGCGATCGGCCAGACCTCGCCGCTGATCATCCTGGCGCTGTCGGTGGCGTTCCTGCGCGAACGCGTCGCCTGGCAGCGCTGGGTGGCGTTCCTGGTGGGCTTCCTCGCGGTGCTGCTGGTGGTGCGCCCCGGCGGCGAGGGATTTTCGTGGTGGGCGCTGTTGAGCCTTTTCGCGACGTTTCTGAATGCCGCGCGCGATGTGTATACGCGGGTGATCCCGCAGCGCGTGCCCTCGCTGGTGATCACCTTCGCCACCGCCGTCGCCGTCACCACCACCGGCGTCGCGCTAACGGCGTTGCACGGCTGGGTGGGCATGACCGGGGCGCAATGGGCGCTGCTGTTCGGCGCCTCGGTGTTCCTCGCCGGCGCCTATCACCTCACGATCGTGGCGATGCGCCATGGCGAGGTCTCGTTCGTCGGCGGCTTCCGCTACGCCTCGCTGCCCTCGGCCGCATTGCTCGGCTGGCTGGTATGGGGGCATTTGCCGGATGGCCCGGCCGTGTTGGGCATGGCCATTATCATTGCCTCAGGGCTGTATTTGTTTCGCTCCAGCCGAAGGCAGTAGTATCAAGCGGCATATGTTTGAGGGATGAAGAAAGGGAAGGCCAGGGCTTTGCCCTGGACCCACCAAAGGCCGGCGGCCTTTGGAAACCCATTCATAAGGTCCAGGGGCTTGGCCCCTGGTGGGTCCAGGGCAAAGCCCTGGCCTTTCCTACCCTGTTCAACCAACCCTCAGCCCCGAACCAGCACCTCGGTCAACGCCCCCGCCGCCAACTCCGGGCTCGTCTCGAACTGAAAGCACGCCGCGGCGCGGTGCGCCTCGGTGCGGTACAGCGGCGGCAGGGTATTGGCGCATTTCGCCATCGCCACCGGGCAGCGTTCCACGAACCGGCAGCCGTCGGGGCCGGGCAGGGCGGTCACCTTTTGCTCGCCGTCGTCTTCCAGCCAGTCGCGCGCGGTACTGACTTTCGGGATCGAGGAGATCAGCAACCTTGTGTAGGGATGCTGCGGGTGTTTCACCACCCGCTCCACCTCGCCGGCCTCGGCAACGCAGGCGCGATACATCACCAGGATGTTGTCGCTGACCTGGTAGGCGGTGGCGAGGTCGTGGGTGATGTAGATGATCGAGATGC
>JBBQOT010000271.1:0-4947 GCA_038331165.1 Acetobacterales bacterium | reverse complement strand
ATCGCCACCTGCACCTGCATGTTCACCCGCCGCATCAGCGCCAGCCGCCCCTCCTCGCCCAGGGTCAGCCGCACCTCCACTGTGCGCGCATCGGTGGCCGCCACCGGGTCGGTGCCCGCCTGGGTGGTGCGGCGCACCTGCCAGCCGATCTCACGCACCGTGGCGGCGTAGCGCGTGGCCACCCCGGGCACGATCACCTCGGCTGCGGCACCCTGGCGCAGCCGCGGCACGTCGGTTTCATAGACATCGGCCACCACATCCAGCCGCGACAAATCGGCGAGGTCCAGCAGCCCGTCATTGCCCAACTGGTCGCCGGGCCGCGCATACACCTTCAGCACCGTGCCGGCGATCGGCGCGGTGATACGGGCGAGTGTCGCATCGGCGCGCGCCCTGGCCACCGCCGCCTGGGCGCTGACCAGCCGCGCCTGCGCGATGGCCAGGTCCTCGGCGCGCGGGCTCGACAGGGTTTCGAGCACTGCCTCGGCCTCGCGCCGTGCGGCGGCGGTGCGCTCGGCGGTGAAGCGCGCGCGTTCCGCGCCCGCCCGGGTGCCGGCACCGCCGGGCACCAGCGTTTCCGACCGCTCGGCCTCGCGCGCCGCATTGGTTTCCTCGGCGCGCAAGGCGGCGATACGTGCCTGCTGGGCGGCAATCTCGCTGTCGCGCGCGCCAGCGGCCATGCGGTCGCGGCTGGACCGCGCCTCGGCCAGCGCTGCTTCGGCCTGGGCCAGGGTTGCGTCTTTCTGTATCGCGTCGGCGAACTCGGCCAGCACCTGCCCGACGGTGACCTGGTCGCCCTCGGTGACCAGCAGCCGTTCGATGCGCGTCACCGCCATGCCGCCAGGGTGGGAAAGCCGGCGCACCCGCGAGGCCGGCTCGATGCGCCCCAGCGCGCCGACGCCCAACGATGCCGCCACCGGGCCGGCCGCCGGCGCGGGTGGCGCCGGGCGTGATTGGCTCCACCAGGCGCCACCGGCCACCACCAGCAACAGCGCCACCACCAAAACAACGCGGCGCGCGGTCATCGCGCCAGCGTCTCCGCCAATGCTATGCGGACGACGACTGCACGCCAGAGAAGGCGCGCATCGGCAGGGAGGGTTGCGGGTGACGCAGGCATCCCCCGCATCTATACCGCCCGGGGGGATGGTCAACCCTCGGCTGGTAGATCGCTTGCCGGGGCTTCTCTTGCATTGCCGGCGCGCATCGGCCATATCCCCGCCCGTCGGCGGATATCCGCCGGTAATTCACACGCGGGGCACCTTTTCATCCTCTCTGCCTGAGAGGTCGAAATCCGGTGCCGCCAGGCAATGCCCCGCGGAGGTTCAACCGGATACCTGGAAAGGAGCACGCCGATGGCGATGCCCGAATTCACTCTGCGCCAGCTGCTTGAGGCCGGCGTCCATTTCGGCCACCACACCCGCCGCTGGAACCCGTCGATGGGTCCATACATCTTCGGCATCCGCAACCAGGTTCACATCCTTGACCTGCAGCAGACCGTGCCGATGCTGGATCGTGCGCTGCGCGCGTTGCGCGACGTGACCGCGGCCGGCGGGCGCGTGCTGTTCGTCGGCACCAAGCGCGCCGCGGCCGAATATGTCGCCGAGTCCGCCACCCGTTGCGGCCAGTACTATGTCAACCATCGCTGGCTGGGCGGTATGCTGACCAACTGGAAGACCATCACCGGCAGCATCAAGCGCCTGCGCCAGATGGAAGAGCAGCTTGGCGTCGGCATCGAGGGCCTGACCAAGAAAGAGGTGCTCGACATGACCCGCGACCGCGAGAAGCTTGAGCGCTCGCTGGGCGGCATCAAGGAGATGGGCGGCCTGCCCGACATCCTGTTCATTATCGACACCAACAAGGAAAAGCTGGCGGTCGAGGAAGCCACCAAGCTCGGCATCCCGGTGATCGCCGTGCTCGACAGCAATTCCGACCCGCGCGGCGTGACCTACCCGATCCCGGGCAACGACGACGCGATCCGTGCCATCACTCTTTACTGCGACCTCGCCGCCGGCGCGGTGCTGGATGGCATCAGCGCCGAGATGATGGCCTCGGGCCGTGACATCGGCGCCGCCGAGGACCTGCCGATCGAGGCCATGCCAGACGTGGCGGTCGAGACCGGCGAACAGCCTGCCGTCTGACCACCCAGCCGGGCGGCGCCATGCTCCCGCGCGCATAGCACCGCCCGTGCGCGGCCCCTACCGACTACCTGCCCACAAGATCAGGGAGACTAAGCCATGGCCGAGATCACCGCAGCCCTCGTCAAGGATCTGCGCGAGCGCACCGGCGCCGGCATGATGGACTGCAAGAAGGCGCTGGTTGAGAACGACGGCGACCTGGAGGGCGCGATCGACTGGCTGCGCAAGAAGGGCTTATCCGCCGCTGCCAAGAAATCCGGCCGCGTGGCTGCTGAGGGCCTGGTGGGCGTCATTTCCACTGCCAACCGCGGCGCTATGGTCGAGGTCAACGCCGAGACCGACTTCGTCGCGCGCAACGAAACCTTCCAGGCCTTCGTCGCCGAGGTGGCAAAGGTGGCGCTGGCCGTGGGTGAGGATATCGAGGCAATCAAGGCCGCCGCCTACCCTGGCACGGGCCGCACCGTGGGCGAGGAACTGACCCACCTGGTTGCCACCATCGGCGAGAACATGAACATTCGCCGCGTTTGCGTGTTGAACGTGAGCCAGGGCGTGGTCGCCACCTACATGCATTCGGCGGTCAAGCCCGGCTTGGGCAAGATCGGCGTGCTCGCAGCCATCGAAGGCCCCGGCGAGTCCGCGACCCTGGAGTTGCTCGGCCGCCAGATCGGCATGCACGTCGCCGCCACCCGGCCAGAGGCGCTGGATACCAGTGCCGTCGACCCGGCAGCACTGGAGCGCGAGCGCGCGGTGTTGTCCGATCAGGCCCGCGCCTCCGGCAAGCCCGAGAACATCATCGAGAAGATGGTCGAAGGCCGCATCCGCAAATACTACGAAGAAGTGGTGCTGCTGGAGCAGGTCTGGGTGCACGATGGCGAGAGCCGCGTGAAGGCGGTGGTCAAAAAGGCCGGCGCCGAACTGAAGGGCTTCGCCCGCTTTCATCTTGGCGAGGGCATCGAGAAGGCCAGCGGCGATTTTGCCGCCGAGGTCAAGGCTGCGGCGGGCGTATGAAGCGAGCAAGGCGAAGGCAAGGCCGGTCGCGCGAAAGCGCGCCCCGGATCAGGTGAGCCGGATCAGGCGGGCCGGACCAGACGGGGTCGAAGGGCCGACCCCGTCGCCTTGCCTGCCCAGCCCCAGCCCACTAGGGTGCGCCCCGCCGATTAGCCCTACCTCAGGACCTCCATGAGCAAGCCCCTCGCCTACAAGCGCGTCCTGCTCAAGGTTTCTGGCGAGGCGCTGATGGGCAAGCGGGAGTTCGGCCTGGACAACGACACGGTCGCCGCCATCGCCGGCGACATCGGCGACGTCGTGGCGCTTGGCGCCGAGGTTTGCCTGGTGATCGGCGGCGGCAACATCTTCCGCGGCATCTCGGGCGCGTCGCAGGGCATGGATGCCGCCCAGGCGCACTATATCGGCATGCTGGCCACCGTGATGAACGCACTGGCGATGCAGGCGGCGCTGGAAAAGATCGGCGTGGCCACCCGGGTGCAATCCGCCATCCCCATGTCGACCGTGTGCGAGCCCTATATCCGTCGCCGGGCCATGCGCCACATGGAAAAGGGCAGGGTGGTGATCTTCGCCGCCGGCACCGGCAACCCCTTCTTCACCACCGATACCGGGGCCGCCCTGCGCGCCGTCGAGATGGGCTGCAACGCCCTGCTCAAGGGCACCCAGGTCGATGGCGTTTACTCCGCCGATCCGCGCAAGGTGGCGGATGCCGAGCGCTTCGACCGCTTGACCTATCACGACGTTCTGGCGCGCGATCTCAAGTTCATGGACGCCGCCGCGATCAGCCTGGCGCGCGAGAACGGGGTGCCGATCATCATCTTCAACATCCGCGCCCCCGGCGCCTTCGCCCAGGTAATGCGCGGCGAGGGCAAATTCACCACCGTAGTCGAGCCGGGCATCGTCGAGCCCGGCAAAGTAGCGCCCGGCTGACCCCCCCACTGGTGCGACATGCGGCAGCGGTGTTACAGCAGCGCACGGGATAGCGGATTGATTTGACGGGCTCCCTTGGCTTTCGGGTGTATTCGGACCGGAAGGCGGCGGTGGATGTTCCGTGAGGAGGATGGTGTGGCAACCGATCTCAACGACCTCAAGCAGGATCTGACGCGGCGCATGGACAGCACACTGGAAACGCTGCGCCGTGAATTCGCCGGCCTGCGCACCGGCCGCGCCAGCCCCGGCCTGCTGGAGCCGATCCGCGTGGAAGCCTATGGCAGCGAAGTGCCGCTACCGCAGGTCGGCACCATTGCAGTGCCCGAGGCGCGCATGCTCACCGTCCAGGTCTGGGACCGCACGCTGGTCAACAATGTGGTCAAGGCAATCCGCGACTCCGGCCTTGGCCTCAACCCGGCCAATGACGGCCAACTGGTGCGCGTGCCGATCCCGATACTGACCGGCGAGCGCCGCGCCGAACTGTCCAAGGCCGCGCACAGATACGCCGAGGGCGGCAAGGTCGCCATCCGCGGCGTTCGTCGCGACGGCATGGAGCAGATCAAGGCGCTGGAAAAAAAGGCCACCATCAGCAAGGACGACGAGAAGCGCTGGTCGGACGACGTGCAGAAGCTGACTGACCAGTACGTCAAGCACGTCGATCAGGTACTGGCCGATAAAGATCGCGAGATCAAGCAGGTCTGAGGCGCAACCGATGGCCCTGCACACCCCCCTCCAGGTCGGGCTGGCCGATGCAGGCGACGCCGCCGCCGCCGCGCGAGAGGCCGCGCTGGTGCCCTCGCATGTCGCCATCATCATGGACGGCAACGGCCGCTGGGCCACCCGGCGAAGCCTGCCGCGCGTTGCCGGCCATCGCGCCGGG
>JBBQOT010000270.1:0-4952 GCA_038331165.1 Acetobacterales bacterium | reverse complement strand
GGCCTGCCGGTTGTTCTGCTCGGCCAGAGCACGGGCGGCGGCGACCGATTGGATGGCGCCTGCCAGCGCAGTCTCCGCAGCTAATTGCGCCCGCGCAGCATCGGCCCAATCGCGTTCGGCGGCACGCGTGGCTGCCACCTGTTCGCGGGTGGCGCCAAACGGCTCCCAGCCGTGGGCGCGATAGAAACGCCCAACTGCGTCGGCCGTCGAGGCATCGTAAACGGCGTCCGTGCTCGCCGGCGCGAACTCCAGCCGGGCCAGTGCGGCCTTGAGCTGACGCACATCGGCGCCTGCCACACCGGGCGACATGTCGCGATAGGCGGGGTTGGGTCCCTGCATCAGGAATACCGGCCTGCCTGAGGCGGTCAACATCACGTCGCCCTCCTGGAACGGCGCGTTAAGAGCGGGCAGCGTGGCGATGAGCCCATTGCCGCCCTTGAGCAACGAAGGCGCGATCGTGATCGATTGCGGTCGGCCGAAGCGAACCGTGCCGCGTGTAATGATATCGGTGCTTAGAACACGCTGCTCGATCGGCACGAGGATCGGCGAGGGCTGCGGCGGTGCCGTGCGGGCCGCGAGTTCAGCCGGTGACTGGATGGAAGCGCCCGCCAGCCAGGCTCCGACAGCCAGCCCGGCGACAAGGCCAAGAACGGTCCAAAGGATGTTCATGCGCTTCATCGCGACCACCACCCCAACAAAGTCGGCCCGTTGGTCGCCCAACGCCGGTATGGCGCCATGCCAGGGAATAGGTGCCGATCGGATCGGATCAGACCCTCACTGTGGCTTGCGTGCGAACATCTCTTGCTGGATGCGCTCCTCAACCGGCGTGATAACCTCTTCGTGCAGCTTATAACTGCGTGATGCCACGGCACGTTCGAAATCTTGCAGTTTGCGCAAGCCGTCGCGCTGCTCCGGGGTCATCAGGCGCACCAGAACCCGCCCGCCATCGGTCAGGGCCGCGAGCCGGTTGCGCAGATCAGGTTCGATCTCGTCGGAATGGTTATACTCGAAGCCAGCCTTCTTCATCTCGCGACGCCAGGTGTTGACCGCAGCGCGCATCCGCGGGTCGCGGTTGATGATCGCGTCCTGCGGGTTATAATGGGACGCTTTCATCTGGTCGGGCTTGAAGACCTGTTCCAGCGCGCGGCGGGTGCAGCCGCCGGTCTGCGACAGGTTCTCAGTTTCCATCGCGATCGCCAGGGTGGCGTTGAGGTTCGCACCGAGCAGCGCGCGGTTGTACGCGATCTGATCCGATGCCGACAGCCCGCGAAAAATCTGCACGTTGCGCTCGCCCAGCCCAACCTTGGCCGGGCTGTAGCCATCGGCCAGTTGCGGCGGCAGGCCGGTGTACAGGGTGGAGACGCCGAAGCCGTAGCGGCTCACGAACTCCTCCTCGCTCAGCCCCGGCATCTTCTTGTCGGCGGTCATTCCGGCGCGCACCGTGGTGTGATCGGCCGCGACATACTGAAATCCTTGGTCGCGCATGCAGCGGGCAATCAGCTCCTCGGTTCTCTCGATCGCCTGAACCAGCTCGCGCGGCGACAAGCCGAACTCTTCGCTTCCAAGGCCCGCCGGGGCGGCGCCTTGAGCCCTCGCTTCCGGCTGCGCCAAGATCAGGACGGCAAGCACCGCGCCTGTCAGTTTGAGCATGCCACCCGTCCTCCTCCTCATCTACTTGCTGCGTGGCAAGGTTACCTCGCCGGCTGGCGCACCGTCGATGGTGCTGTTTTGCCGTACACGTCGGGGCTGCGACGATAGCCGCTACGCTCCAACGCCAGGGCGCGGTTGCGCGTCGCCACCATTTCCTCCTCGCTCATCATCTCGACACTGGTCAGCACCAGCGTCTCCTTCGACTTGTCGTTCTCGCCGAGGTATCCGACCTTGATGTTGCCGACGCCCTGCGCATAGTACTTGGTCTGCCACGCGCCCTCTTCGCCGACCGCGGTCTCCTTGATTACCAGGACATTGGTGTATTTCTTGTCGCCGATCACCACCTCCTGTCCCACCTGATGCGTCTCGCCACGGTCGGTCCAGCTCACCACCGGTCCGTAGCCCTGCGAATAGCTGGGCTCGCCGAGCTTGGGGTCGACCTTCATCATGATACCCGCGCGCGCGCCCTCGATGCCGGGCAGCCAGGCCGGGGCCGCAAGGAACCGGCCGTTCTCGTATTCCTCGGGATACTGCCCGAAATGCCAGACATTGCCATCGTCATCCTGCGCGAAGAACGCCAGTTCCGCCTCCTCCAGCTCGCCATTGCTGTAGTCGAGGTCGTAGGATACCAGATTGGGCACACCGTCGACCACCTTCACAAGGTCGGTGATGTTCAGCACGATGCGGTGCGGCACAGCCTTGCCATCGGCGGAAATCGTCGATCCATCGTAGATGTAGCGCATGCCGGGCTTCATCGGTAACCACGGGTTGGTGATCTCGGTGGGCCGCGAGAACGTCACTCCGTCGCGTTTCAGCAGCAGGTGCTCCGGCACGATCGTCGGCGGCTTGACTGTCTGCGCGCGGCCATTGCCGGTCCAGGCCAGCATGCCAGCGAAGGACGCGAGGGCTGTACGGCGCGATGTCAGATGGGTCATTACGATGGTACTCCCTGGATTGGATGGGTCCGGCGCTTCGTGCCGGGCTGCATTTGCCTGTGGACCGCTACTCGATCCCAACGACGTCGCCGGACTGGATGTCGACGAACACGTCCTTCTCCCCCCGGTCGGATGTCATGATCTCGACGGTATAAACGCTCTTGCCACGCTTGCGTTCGATCTTCACGCCAGTGACCTTGCCGGGCACGCGTTGCAACGCGATCTCGGTTGCCTTCTCGCTGGAGATCTTGGGAACAGGCTTGGGAATCAGGCTCGGGTCGCGTGGCTTGCCCACGCCCGACACGTCCGAGGCCGGGTTGTCCCGCGGCAGCGCCGCCGAGACCACCAGCTTGCCGTCGGAACTGTCAACGACCAGACCGACGCCCGGGCACCAGGTGCGATCGGTGATTTCGCTGAGTATGCGCAGCCCCTGGTCCCGCACCCGCATGCAGTTGCGGAACCGCCCCGCCGGCACCACCACCTCGACGCCCATCTCTATGATCTCGGAACCACCATAGGCTGTGCTGTCGTTGCCATAGAACACGTACCGGCTACCGAGCAGCGCCGTGCCCGGCATCACCAGGCCAGGTTCGGCCAAACCGTCGCCCGCTGGCTCGCCGACCCGCCACGCACTGGCGAAGGCCCGCTTGCCGTCATCGTCGATCTCCCAGATCTCCTCGCCGAAGATGAGCACGCTGCCACTGGCCCGGTCGATCGCCAGCCAGGTGAAGATGCGCTGGTTGATGATGCCGTCGACAATCTCTTCGTCCTGCACTACCGCGGTTCGGAAGCTGCCCAACCCCGGCACGTCGAATTCTTCGGTGGTATCCAGCACCGTGGTCTCGCGACGGTATTGGCCGTCCAGATGGTCGGGCTTTTCCAGGGCGTGCTTGTGCCCAGGAACCAGCGGGTAGAACAGCGGGTGATGGCCGTGCGGCACCAGATTGGTCGCCTTGAGGTGCCAGTCCCGCGCCGCCGTGAAATCCTTCGGCGACGTCCAACGCGGCGGATCCTTGATGTCACTTGCCCAAGCGCTCGGGGATGCCAACAGCAACGCTGCGAACCCAACGGTCATCGCCATTGATCGCCGCCTACCCGTACAGCTGGCCTCGTGCCGGTCTGCCACCGCCCCTGCCCCTGCCATCTGCATCCACGCCCCCTCGGCCCTGAGTTACGGTCCGGCCTTCGTCTTAAACTCGGTCTCGACAAAACTGCGCGATCCCGCCCGCGAGATCGTACCGATCGCCACCTTGTATGCCGTGCCCGGGCGAAGGAACCCGGCCGGCACGGCAAAGCTGCGGGCATCGCCAGGCAGGTGTGCACGCACCTCGAACGCTGAGCCTGTCTGTTCCAGCACTACGACACAGCCGGTCACCCCGGACGGCGCAGTCCACCGCAGCGTGACGTTGCTCGTCGGCACGTCGGCTTGGTCTGCCTTGGGATAGCTGAGCGCGGCCGGCTCGGGAAAGATATGGCTCAGCGCCACCTCACCACGAAGTTCGGCCCCGGCGGTCGTCGAACCCTCGAACTTGTAGCGGCCTTGCGGGAAGTCCGCTCGCAGCCGCCCATCATCGGCGAACTCGGGAGATTCAAGCACGAACGACCGCACACCAAGCTTGGACCCGGGCGTGCGCACCTCAACCACCACACGCCCGTCCGGCGCCAGGATGCGCAGGCTCGCCAGCCCATCCGCGCCGCCCGTGACCTCGAAGCGGATTTCCGCGTCCTTGTCCTCGATGTTGCGCTCGAAATAGGCCGCGAGCTTCTCGAATGTCGGGTCCGCTGCCCGAACCGGGCCAGCAATCGCCAACGCCAGTGCCGCCACGAAGATGCCGAGCCGGGTCATGGTCATGCCGCCTTCAGTTGCAAAGGATCGCTGTCGCCTGCAGAGCCGGTGCCGGCGCCAAAAGCAAGGTACAAGGCCGGCATGATGAACAGGTTGAGCAGGGTGGAGGTGACCAGCCCGCCCAAAATAACCACCGCCATCGGAAACTCTATCTCGTGCCCCGGCAGATTGCCGAATACCACCAGCGGCAGGATGGCAAGCCCGGCGGCCCCGGTTGTCATAAGGATCGGGCGCAGCCGCTCGCCGGCGCCTCGCAACACCAGTTCCAGGCCAAAGGGCACGCCCTCGTAGCGCTCGAGGTGCTGGAAATGGTTGATCATCATGATGCCGTTGCGCGCGGCAATACCCAGCACGGTCAGGAACCCCACCAGCGAGCCCAGTGAGACGACCCCGTCCGCCGCCCAGGTCGCCAGCACGCCGCCGACCAGCGCCGACGGCAAGGTAACGAAGCTGAGTACCGCCAGGCGCCAGCTATTGAACGACATCTGCAGCAGCAGCAACACGCCAACCGCGGCCAAACC
>JBBQOT010000269.1:0-4953 GCA_038331165.1 Acetobacterales bacterium | reverse complement strand
CAGGTCGATGTCGTCCTGCGCTACCGCCGCCCGCACGATGCGTGCGCCATGTTCTCCAGGACCAGTCGGCGGCAGGGCGTAGCCGATCACCTCGCCCTCGCGCATGTAGCGCCCCGGCAGGTCACCCGGCCGGGTGACCGCCAGCACGCCCTCGGCCCGGGTGCGGGCCACCAGCCTGGATTCGCGCAGCACCTCGTGTGCCAGCTCGGCGCGTGCCTGGGCCAGCTCGGTTTCGGTGATCGCCGCCTCCACCCGATTGCTGAACCGTTCCGACGGCAGCCGCGCCTCGAGCTCCGCCACCCGCCCGCGCAGCTTGCCGAGGCGGGATTGCAGGAAGGGGTCCTCGCTCTCGCTCACCGCATCGCCGAGCACCAGCCGCGCGCCGGGCTGGGCCAGCAGCCTGGTGATCACTCCGTCGGTGCCGGCGCGCACGATCGCCGCCTCTGGCAGCCACACCACCCCCTGGGCCACCGTGTGCAATGGCGCCGGCACCAGCAGCAGCAGCGCCACCAGCCCGGCCACCGCGCCTGCGGTGATCGTCACCGCCCGCACCCGATGGCGCCGCAGCCGGGGGCTGGCGACCACGTGGCGCAGGGCCTTGCCCAGTGGCAGCACCACGCCGGTCACCAATGTCCAGATCGCCAGCAGCACGCCCACGGTGAAGTATTCGCCGGCCAGGAACAGCGCGATGCCGATCATCACCAACTGGCGATAGACGAAGGCGGCCGGCGCATAGAACAGGAACCAGGCGCGCTCGCCCGCCGTGGCCGGGTGCGCCTCGGTCGGCGGGGTGGCGAACAGGTGGGTTTCGATCAGCTGCCCCCAGTACTGCGTGGCGCGGCGCGCCAGGTTGGGAATCTCGATCAGGTCCGACAGGATATAGTAGCCGTCGTAGCGCAGCAGCGGGTTGGCGTTGAACAGCAGCGTGGTCACGCCGGCCGCCAACATCACGTTGAAGGCCACCGCGCGCGCGAAGCCGGGTTCGATTGCCACCCACACGAAGGTGGCGATCGCCGCCACCGCCAACTCCACCATCATCCCCGCGGCACCGACCGCCACGCGGTCCCAGCGCGAGCGGAAGCCGGACGACGCCGAGGCATCGACATACGGCAGCGGCAGCAGCACCAGGAACATCACCCCCATGTCGTGCACCGCGCCGCCGCGCCGCCGCACCGCGAAGGCATGGCCCAACTCGTGCAGCAGCTTGATCACCGGCAGCAGCACCAGCAGCACCAGCAGATTGCCCTCGGCCAGCACCCGGTCGCCCAGGTTGGCGGTCAATTCCGGCCAGTGCTCCGCCACCAGCTCCAATGCCGGAAGCATCAGCGCCAGCCACAGCAGCAACCCCCACCGGCCGAACAACGGTCCCACATAGGGCAGCCAGCGCGTCAGGAAGCGGTCGGGGTTCCACAGCCGGAAGCGCATCGCCATCGGGTTGAGGAACTGCTGCACCAGCTTCTGCCGCGCCTGGCGCGCGTGCCGTTCGAACAACTCGTGCGTGTCGGGCGGCGCGTCGCCCTGCAACAGGTCGGCGGCATGAAGCTGGCCCAGCAGCGCGATCACCTGGTCCTGCCCCAGCGCCGCCTCGCCGCCACCGGGGCGATCATGCGCCGCGGAAACCTCGGTCCACACCGCGTCCACCGTGCGCGTGCCGTCCATCGCCGCCACCAGCGCCCAGGCCGCCGGGGCCAGGCGATGCACCTTGCCCGACAGCGGGTCGCTGACCACGTACCAGGGCGCGCCGCGATAGCGATGCAGCCGCACCAGCGCGTGCTCGCGCAACCGCAGCCGCAAATGCCGTACGCGGTACCACGAGGCCGACAGGAACGGTTCAGCCTCGGCCATGGCGGCTCAAGGCCACCAGTACCAGGCGGTGAGGCGGACCCAATCCACCACGGCATGGGTCCAGATCCACAGCAGCTTGCGCGGCCCGGTTTCCAGCTTGGCGATGCCCTCCATGCCCGGCCGCAGCGCCGCCTCGCCCGGCCCTTCGACACGCGCCTCGACACGGAAGAAGTTGCGCCCGTCCTCGGCCACCGCCACCGGGGTGATCCGCTCGATCACCACCGGCAGCCGCGCGGTCGGCATGCTCGCCAGCGCCACCAGCCCGCGCTGCCCCGCTTCCAGCCAGCGGACCTCGCGCTCGTCGGCCTGCACCACCAGGCGCCAGGCATCCAGCGGCGCCAGTTCGAACAGCACCTTGCCACGCTCGATCGGCGAGCCCAGCGTCTGCCGCAGATCGCCGCTGACCACGATGGCGTCGAACGGCGCGGTGATGCGGCTGCGCGCCAGCTTTTCCTCGGCCAGCGACAGTTCCGCCTCGGCCTGGGCAAGCTGGGCCGCCAGCACCGCCATGGCGCTGCGCTCGCTCTTGGCCAGCGCCTCGCGGTGCTTCTGCGTCAGCTTCTCGCGCTCGGCGATCCATTTCAGCCGATCCAGCACCAGGTCGCGGTCATCCAGTGTGGCCAGCACATCGCCTGCGCGCACCGTGTCGCCGGCGCGCACCGGTGCGCTGCGGACGAAGCCGTCGAACGGGGCGACCGCGGCGCGCTGCACTTCGCCTTCCACCACCGCGCGGGCGGTGACGCGATACTCGCCCTCGATCAGCGCCAGCGCGGCCACCACGGCCAGCACCAGGCAGGCCAGCAGCTTCAACGCCGGCCGCCCGGCGCCGAACAGGGCCACCAGCCCTTCATGCGCCAAGTCGCGCGCCCGCCCGCTGATCCAGCGCCGCTCGGCGGCATGCAGCCCGATCACCGGCCCGGTCAGCGCCGCCACCGTCTCGGCCAGCCGCACCTCGTCTTCGGTGAAGGCGCTGGCATGGCGTTCCAAGGTCAGTACTGCTGCCGGCTTGCCGCCGGGACCGGGCAACACCACCGAGGCGATGCCGCCGCGCCCGCCGGTGGAGGTCGCCAGCGCCCGGTGCGCCACCGTCACCAGCCGCTTCCCGCCCAGCTGCTGCGGCAGGATGAGGGTGGCATTCTGCGTCAGCGCCTCGTCCATCGCATCCTCGACGGCATCGGCGATGCGCGCGCCCGGCTGGAACTCGGCGGCGTGGGAGACGGCCTGCAACGCCATCCCGCTGCGCCGCGCCAGCCCCAGGCTGACCCGGTCGCAGGCCAGCCGCGCGGCCAATGTGTTCACCAGCGCCATGGCACTGGCGGCCAGCCCCTTGTGTTCCCCGGTGGCGGCCAGGATGTCCAGCCCGGCGGTGGCGATGGCGATGCGGGTGCGCGCCACCTCCAGCGGCTGACGCCAGCGCCAGGCGTCGATCCAGCCCGAGGCCGCGCGCAATTGCCGTCCGATCGCTTCCGGGTCCGCCCGATCGATGCCGCCCGGCACCGCCATGGTCACCGCAACGGCGGCGTGCGGCACTCCATCCGGGCCCAGCGGCTGGGCAATGAACAGCGCGACGGTGCCCTGGGTGGTGGCCCGACCCCAGGCCACCACCGGCCGCGCCTCGGCCAGCGCACGCTCGGCCAGCCGCGCGAGGTCGGCCGGATCGCGCTGGGTGGGCCACACCGCCTGGGCATGGCTGCCGCCATCGGCGGTGCGCAGCACCAGCAGCCCGCCGGCCGCGCCGGGCAGAACCTCGCATTGCAGCGCCAGCCAAGCGGCGAAATACTCCGCCTGTCCGGCCGCGTCGTCGTGCAGCACCGCCCACAGCGCTGCCTGCCGCGCCGCGGCACGCTCGCTCGCGGGCAGGCTGGCGGCCGGTGGGCGGGTGGCGGCCGCGCCGTCACGGGGCGTCGGGGTGGTCTCCGCCATTGGATCCTTCAAACAGCTATGCGCCCAAACAGCTATGCGCCCAAACAGTTGTGCGCCGGGACAAACTGGTCTGCGCCGGGCGATACTGGACCAGTGCGGCGGGCGCACAAAGCGGAAACCCACCTTGCCGCCGACGGCCCGACTGGCGCAGGTTGCATGCCTGTTGGCGGGGGTACGATGAGGGTGCTGAGAGCGATCGGCCTGGCGATGCCATTGGCGCTGTTCCTGTCGGTGCCCGTGGCGGCCCAGGCGCCACCCGCGACACCATCGGCGAGCCCGGCCGCGGCACTGTCTGCGCGCAGCTTCGACTGCGTGATCGAGCCGGAACAGGTGGTCAAGCTAGCCAGCCAGGCGACCGGCCTGATTTCCCGGCTGGATGTCGACCGCGGCGACATCGTGCGCCGCGGCCAGGTGCTGGGCACGCTGGCCGACGAGGTGGAGCGTGCCAGCCTCGCCCTCGCCCGCGCGCGCGCCACCAACGACCACGACATCGCCGCCGGTCAGGCGCGGCTGGTCTGGCTGCAGCGCAAATACGACCGCGCCCGCGAATTGGCCACCGGCAACCTGGTGTCGCGCAACACCAGCGAGGAGGCCGAGGCCGAGATGAAGGTGGCGGAAAACCAGCTCCGCCTGGCCGTGCTGAACCGCGAGGTCGCCCGGCTGGAGGTCGCCCAGGCCGAGACGCTGCTGCGCCAGCGCGCCCTGGTCAGCCCGATCGACGGCGTGGTGATGGAGCGGCTGCTGCGCCCGGGCGAGTACCGCCACGACCAGTCGCCGGTGTTCACGCTGGCACAGATCGACCCGCTGCGGGTGGAGGTCTTCCTGCCCGCTGCGATGCACGGCCGCATCCGGCCTGACATGGTGGGCGAGGTGACGCCCGAGGCGCCGCTGGAGGGAAAGTTCAGCGCCATTGTGGCCGTGGTGGACCCGGTGATGGACGCCGCGTCGGGCACATTCGGCGTGCGCCTGAGCCTGCCCAATGCCGACTTCGCCGTACCAGCCGGCATCCGCTGCACGGTGCGCTTCACCACACCGCCGACACGCTGAGGTGCGACGGCGTCATACAAAGCGGCGTATTGATCGACCTATGACGGAAGGCAATGCCAGGGCGTTGCCGTTGCGGCGCGAAGCCGCACCGCAGGGACCCACCAAAGGCCGACGGCCTTTGGAAACCCGTGTTATCTC
>JBBQOT010000268.1:0-4960 GCA_038331165.1 Acetobacterales bacterium | reverse complement strand
TTCGGCGCCTACGCCCATGCCGCCCGCCATGTGGTGCCGGGGTGGCGGGCAAACACGCCGGGCGATGGGCCGGTGGTGACGTTGAACGAACTCTATGAGCTTCTCACCCTCGGCGGGGCCGACATCTCGCGCGAGGCCTTCGCCGTCGACCTGCTGCTGATCGATCGCGCGCCCGACCAACGCAGCCGCCTGGGCCATCGCTTCACCCTGCCCGCCTCCACCGGCAGCAAAGGCGCCAACCGGATCGGCGTGTATGACGAACAGGGCGTGGAGCACGTGTATTTCGGCATCCGCTTCTCGCTTGATGCCACGCAGGGGGGCGGCGGTGGCAATCGCGCTTGAGGTGTGGCTGGACCTGATGCGGCGCGAGTACATCGAAACCTACGTGCGCGATGGCGGTGGCGCAGTGCGCTTCGCGGTGGCCGACGACGCGGTGCTGCAACAGGCCGACCGGCGGCTGCGCGACATGGCACAGCAGGCGGGGTTCACTGTGGTGGCAATCGACGCCGCCGCGGCGAAAATCCAGATGCTGCATCTGGTGTTCTTTGCCATCGCCCGCGCGATCGACTGGCAGGCCTTGGCACAGGCACGGCTGGAGGCACTGGCCATCGAGGCCGGATATACGTGGCCAGCGCCGGGCCGACGGGTTCGGCTGGAGGAATTGGCGGCAGCCAACGGCATCGCGCCGGCGCTGCTGCAACGCGAATTGCTGCGCCGCATCACCCAGCTTGTGTGGCTTGACCCGGCACTGGCGCAGGATTTCCGCCGCGCCATGGTGACGCTGATGGAGGCCCTGCTGGCCGACGACATCGACCCGCTGCGCGACGCGGTGATCGACTGGCTGCACGGCGATCTGCGCACGCTGCGCCCGGTGCGCCCGGCCGGGATCGGCGCGCGCATCGGGCTGCAGAATGCGCGCGCGATGTTGCTGTCGCTGTGCCACTGGATGCATCTGTGCAACGGCAGCGGGCTCGCGGTCATCCTCGACATCCGGCAGTTGCTGCGCGACCGGCGCGAACTTGTCGGCGGCGCCGCCTATACCCCCGCGGCGGTGATGGCGGCATACGAAGTGATCCGCCAGGTGATCGACGATGCCGAGCACTATCGCGGGCTGTTCCTGGCGGTGCTGGCCGACCACCGGCTGCACGACGACAGCGTGCCGAAGCGCGGCCTCGCCGCCTACGACGCGCTGCGCCTGCGCCTGTCCAACGACGTGCGGCCGGCGGCGGGCGAGAACCCGCTGGCGCCGCTGGTGGTGCTGGCCGCATGAGCGCCGTGACCACCCCCAGCCGCCCCGAGCACCATGACGCGCGGGTGGCGATCGAGGCGCTGCGAGCCGGCGTACCGAACCGCAGCGCCATCCGCCTGCTCGGCATCCAGGAGCCGGAGATCGGCCGCCGCTTCACCGACGGGATCGCCGCCCTCGCCGCCGACCGTCCGGCGCCCGGGCTTCTGCTGGCCGGCGGCTACGGCACCGGCAAGTCGCATCTGCTCGGCTACCTGCGCGAGGAGGCATTGCGCGCCAACTGCATCGTCAGCTGGGTGACGATCAGCAAGGAGACGCCGCTGTCGCAAGCCGCCGCGGTGCATGCCGCCGCCCTGCGCGGCGCGGTGGCACAGGGCCGGCCGGAAGACGCGGTGCTGGTGGCGCTGGCCCAGCTGCTGGCCCGCCCCGGCGCGGTGCAGGCGCTGGAGGAATGGACCGCACAGGCCGACCTGCTGCCGGTCTTCGCCGCAATTGCCTATCTGCTCGGCCGCCCGCTGCCACCCGAGTTGACGCTCGGCATCGCCGCCTTCCTGGCGGGCGACAAACCGCCGACGCAGGAGGTGCGCACCCGCCTCGCCCAGCATGGCGCGCGCGGCATGTTCAGCCTCACCGGCATGAAGGCGGCGCAGCTAGTGGTGGAACGGCCACGCTTCCTGGCCCACCTGTTCCGCGCCGCGGGCTTTGCCGGCTGGGTGATCCTGTTCGACGAGGTCGAGCTGATCGGCCGCTACGGCGCGGTGCAGCGCGCCCAGGCCTATGCCGAGCTGGGCCGCTGGCTTGGGGTCGCCCCCGCCGCACCGCAGCCCGGCGTGCTCACCGTGGCGGCAATCGCCGACGACTTCGCCGCCGAGGTGATCGATGCGCGGCTGGACGAGGAGAAATTGCCCGAGCGGCTGCGGCTGAAGGGGCTGCCGCGCCAGGCCGACCTGGCCCTCGCGGCGATGACGGCGATCCGGCGCGCCCCGGTGCTGCGTCCGCACACGGCCGAGGACCTGGCGCGGCACGGCGAGATCATGCGCCGCTGCTACAGCGACGCCTATGACTGGCCGGCGCCACAAGCCACGCTGGCGGTGCGCGAGCAACGGCGCACCATGCGCCATCACGTGCGGTCGTGGATCATCGAATGGGACATGCTGCGCCTGTTCGGCAGCACCGGGGGCGTAATGGTCCGCCCCGACGGGAATACCTATATCGAGGAACCCGACCTGGCACTTCCCCCGCCAGACGAGGAGGCGGGGTAGGCGCCTGCCGATGGACGGCGACGACCGCTCGTTCGGCCTGACCTGGCGGCACCCCCTGATGCCGTTCCAACGCCTCGGCATCGAGCGGCTGATCGCCGGCTCCCTGCTGCTGGCCGACGACATGGGCCTGGGCAAGACGATCCAGGCAATCGGCGCGTTGCGCGTGCTCGGGCCGCGGGCTCGCCCCGCGCTGGTGGTGGCGCCGGCCGGGCTGGTGCTGCAATGGCGTGACGCATTGCGCGAATGGGCGCCGGAGTTGGCGCTGTCCACCGCACTCGGCAGCACCGCCGAGCGCGCGGCCGCCTGGCGACGCACCGCCGATGTGCACCTGACCAGCTACGAGAGCCTGCGCGCCGACATCCTGATGCAGGGGCCATACGGGCCGCGCGCGCGCGACTGGGCGGTGGTGATCGCCGACGAGGCGCAGCGGATGAAGAACGCCGGCACCGAAACCGCCGCCGTGGTGAAGCGCCTGCACGCCGAGCGCGCCTGGGCGCTGACCGGCACGCCGCTGGAGAACCGGGTCGACGACCTGGTGTCGATCATGGAATTCGTCGCTCCAAGGCAGTTCAACCGGCGCGAGCGTATGCTGGGGCTGCGCCGGTTGCTGGCTGCGTGCCAACTGCGCCGGCGGCGCGCCGAGGTGCTGCGCGAGTTGCCGCCGAAATCCGGGCTGGTGATCGACCCCGGAATGACCCCGCGCCAGCGCGCCGCCTATGACGCCGCCGAGCATCTGGGGCTGGTCTGGCTGCGCCAACTGGGGCGGCAGGTGCGCGTGGCGCATGTTCTGGAACTGCTGTTGCGGCTGAAGCAGATCTGCAACGCCGATCCCGGCACCGGCGAGTCGGGCAAGCTCGACGACCTGGAACGCCGCGTGGCGGCGGTGGCGGCGGGCGGAGCTAAATGCCTGGTGTTCAGCCAGTTCGTCGCCGCCCCCTTCGGGGTGGAGGCGATCGCCCGGCGGCTGGCGCGGTTCCGCCCCGGCGTGCTGGTGGGCGGCCAAGACGCCACCACCCGTGCCGCGGTGCTCGCCCGCTTTGCCGACGACCCGCGCCAACATGTGCTGGTGCTTTCGCTGCGCGCCGGCGGGGTCGGGCTGAACCTGACCACGGCCAGCGTGGTGTTCCATTTCGATCGGTGGTGGACCGCCGCGGTCGAAGCGCAGGCGGAAGACCGCGCCCACCGCATGGGGCAAACCCAGCCGGTGCAGGTGTTCACCTATGTCTGCGGCGATACGATCGAGCAACGGATCGCCGCGATCATCGCCGGCAAACAGGCCCTGTTCGACATGATGGTGGACGGCACCGGCGACGGGCTGGGCGGGCTTACGCTGACCGACCTGCTGCTGGCGGCCGGGGCGTGATGCCAAAAGGCAAGGCCAGGGCTCTGCCCTGGACCCGCCAAAGGCCGACGGCCTTTGGAAACCCATTTATTTTCATATATTCAAGGTCCAGGGGCTTGGCCCCTGGTGGGTCCAGGGCAACGCCCTGGCCTTGCTTGGCCATGGGTCATCCCAAACAGTGATTGGTATGACACGGCCCAGCAACCGAATCCCAGCCGCCCCCCCCTGCCGCGCATGGCCGGCGATGTGCCGCCGCATGCGGCACAGGAAGGCCAGGCGCATGGTGTGGCGCATCACCTCGGCATCGCCCATGAAGGCGCACAGCGCGGGCGCATCATCCAGCCGCGGCGCAGAAAGCCGGAGCCGGGCAGTCAGGAATTCCGCGGGAACAGCCACGGGTTCGCATCGAGCGGCGAGATCGGGCGGCGGATCTTCGTATAGGCGATCTTCGTCGGGTCGGGCGGATATGGGCCGCCGCAATCCACATAGGTGATCTTGGCCGCGATCGGCGCGAAGGCGGCGTAGAAGTGATTCGACGACTTCACCACCACGATCTTTTTCTGCGACAGGTCGATGCCGAGGTTGGTGAACACCGGCGGCGAGAAGGTCTGCGATCGGCCGCTGGCCAGCACCACGTCGAGGTTGCCGATGGTAATGGCCGCCGCGGCGCCGAGCGAGACCGTGCTCTGCTCGAAAGGGATGCGCAAATCGTCGGTGACGGCGCGCACCGTCACCACCGCGTCTATCGGCCGGCCGGAGGTGGACGCCGCTTTGCCGCCGAAGCGCAGCGGCAGCACCGCGCCGACGCCGGCGGCGATGCAGAAATTCACCGCCTGCGCATCCCACAGCGCGCCGACGGCCGCGGGCACATCCGGGTATTTCATCAGCTCCTCGATCAGGAAGGTGCTGTCGCCGGCCACGCCGCCACCGGGGTTATCCCAGCGGTCGGCCAGGATCACCGGGCCGCCTGGCGTGGCGAGCGCATCGGTCACCGCCTCGGCGGTTTTCAGGTGTATCGGGTTGCCGCCCTTGCCCCAGGACAGCAGCTCGCGGCCGAGCTGTTCGGCAAGCGCCTCGCCCTTCGCGCGGTCGTCGGCATAGATCAGCACC
>JBBQOT010000267.1:0-4962 GCA_038331165.1 Acetobacterales bacterium | reverse complement strand
GCCGCCTTCCATCTGCGGCTGCCAGGTGACGCGGCCGAACTCGTCGGTCACCTTCTCCAGGATGCCGACCATGATGGTGGTCTTGCCCGGCGCGTGCTGCAGGTGCTTCAGCAGGCCGATCACCTCGCGCGCCATCAGCCCGTAGGCGCCCCGGGTGTCGGGCTTGCCGGTCTTCTCCGAAAACGCTTCCGGCCGCGTCTTGGCCCAGGCCATGGCCTGGCGGGTGAGGTCGGTGATGCTGTCGAGGAACACCACCGACTTGCCAGCGACCAGCTGCACCAGGTCGGGGTGGTGCTTTGCCAGGTGCTGATAGTGGGCCTGGGAGAACATCGCGCCGTCGCCTGCGGCCGGGTTCACCCCGCCGATCAGGCAGGCGATATCGATGGCGTCTTCGAAGCAGCGCACCGGGATGCTGTCGCCGCGCCAGTCCTGCACCGACTTGAGGCCGGCTTCGAGGTCGATGCAGAGCGTCTCGCGCTCCGGCAGGTGCTTCAACTGCGTGGTCTTGCCCACGCCTGAAGGACCGAACAGGGCGATGGTGGTCTTGTTGGCGGCGGCCGACAGCCGCTCGTCGGCAGTGACGATGCGGAGCGCCATCACACACCCCCTTCCGCGCCGATCAGCGTCAGCTTGAAGGTGGGCTTGCCGGTGCGGACGGTGCGCGCCGCGGTGAACGCCGTGCGGATGTGCTCCGGCCAGGCGGTGTAGGCGCGCTCGGTGACCTTGTAGGTCACCTCCACGTATTCAGCTGGGTCATCGCCGGCGGCGCGGATGCGGTCGACCACCGCGGCGAGCCGCGCCTGGTCCCATTCCACGCGCTTCGGCAGGTCCGCCACGATGCTGACGCCGCCTTCGGTGAAGCGGACTGAGCCAGTGTCCTTGCGCTGTTCGGCGCGCAGGGCGACGGCGCGCTGGCCGTAGCGGGCGGCGATGACGCTCTCGATCCAGTCGCGGTTGCGCTTGGCGTCGTCCAGCGCGGCGCCGGCGTCCTCCTGCAGCAGCGCCAGGTGCTCGGCCGGCAGCGACAGCACCTCGTCGACCGGCAGGCGCAGCATATCGTCCAGGCGCGGGCGGTTGGTGTTGGCGTGGTTCATCACGCGACCTCCAGGATGCGGTGGGGGGTGGCGGGCGTGGTCGTGCCGGCAGTGCCGAAAACGGCGCTGGTGAAACGGGCCCGGACGGGCCGCGGCCTGGGGCGAACGACCAGCAGGTAGGAGTAATCAGCTTCGCCATGGCGGCGCTGGACCAGGTGCGCCTTACCCTGCTCACCAAGCCGGAATGCACGCGCGGCGACGCGGCCCAGTTGGCGGCGGTCATCCGGCTCCAGCTTGGATGCGGCGGCGTTGGCGTCGATGGCGAGGTAGCCGCGCCAGTACTCGATGCGGTCGCCCGCGGCGGCAGCACCGAGCCACGCCATGAGGGCGGCCTCGTCGAGCATCGGCACGGCGGGACGGTAGAGGGGGGAGGGGATGATTTTCTGCATGACCACGACTACTCACCGACATCGGAATCCGTATCAGGCGACCGGGCCCAATCCGGCGGCGAGCAGACGCAGGCGCATCTCCCGGATGCGGCGGTAGATCCGCATGCGCGGCATCGTCCCCTGCGCGCCGAATTCGTGCGGCGTGTGCTCGATCAAGGCGGTGCAGAGGGGGTAGTCATCCGGGTCGATATCCTCGCCGGCGCGCGCCAGATCGAGGCGCCGCTCCAGCGCGGCGATGTCGTCCGTGGGCTGGCCGCACCAGGCGGCGTAGCTGTCGGCGTTGCCGATGGTGCAGCCCAGCGTCATGCCCTCGGTGCCCGGCAGTACGTCTTCCAGCGACAGGGGGTGGCGGTTGGCGCGTTCGGTGCGCACGCGACGCGCGATGCGGGTGCCGGCATGGCGCATGCACACCGTGGCGAAAGCCGCGAGTTCGGCCTTGGCCGGGTCATACGCCGGCAGCCGCCTCAGGAAGTCGGCCAGCAAATCCTGCTGGATGTCGTCCTGCTCATGGCGCGGCAGGCGGAGGCTGCGGCACAACCGGCGGGCTTCGCGGTTGGCGACGTCGTAGACAGGGGTGAGGTCGGGGAGGTTGGGGCGGGGGGCCATCGGGGTGGACTCCATCGGGTGGCGATGGCCTCACCCTGGAGAGCAATTTCGATCCAATCCTCCCCGTTTCCTCCCAAAACATCCCCAGAACCTCCCGGGTCCCGCTCAGCCGACCTGGATGCGATGACCGGGAACATCGAGCCGGTAGCCGTGCCTGGGCACAGTCACAATCACCTGTCGGCCGAAGGACCTTGGCGCGCCGATGGCGGCACAGAATGCTTTGCGCAGACGGTCGATCGACTTGTCGATCTCATGGGCAGCAGGCGGGTCATCCGCCTTCGCCGAGCCTTCGAGCGCGTGATACAAATCGTCGCGCAACGAGGCAGCCCCGTCGCGCGCCTCACGGACAAGCACCAACAGCACCTGGAAATCGCGCCGACGGATGACCAGAGGCACGCCCTGATAGATGGCTGTGACGGCCATTTCGTTCACCAGCAGCTCGGGTACTTCAATGCCCGTGCGAGCCTGACGGATCAACTCGATGTCGATGCGGACGGGAACGTGCGGCAGGCTCGGCAGGAACGCATCGTCGGGTGAAACGACATCGACCCCCCGCTCCCCCAGCGCGGCGATCTCGGTCGCAGACGAGACGTGAGCGATCAAAGTGTATCGTGCCGCCCGATCAACCGCCCGCAACCTGTCGAGGGTAGCCTGACGCCTGAGCACGGCCGTCGACATGGCGACGACAAGCGCGCGGTCGCCGGTGACGCGGCCGATCAGCCAGAGACCCGGCACCACCATGTCGGGCAGATGGTCAAGTCCGGCGGCCGAGCTAATCTGCGCCGCAAGTCGGGCCGGTCGCAGCTGGTATATTTCAGTCTCGGATCGGAGCAGCGCCGTGTCCTGCCCGGCGTCCATTGGGCAGACCGCAAACGGGTGGTCCCCATCCCATCGGATCTGCCGCTCGTCGGCGCCGCAATCGCAACTGTCGCACGGATCCCAAGCGATCAGGTCGTCCTGGCGCTCCAGCACGCCCAGCTCGACAAGCCGGGAGAAGGCGCGCGCATCCGCCGAGCCGGGTTCCGGCCCGTGCGTCTGCGCGGGCTCGCCGCCCTCACTCAGCCGCAGCAGCTGCGAGGGCAGGTTCACGAGCGCACAGAATGCCGTTGGCCCGAAGCAGGTCCATCACCAGCTTCTCATGCCGGTGCCGCGGGAAGCTCACGATCTCCGGCGCCTTGATTTTCACCGCAATGACCGGCGCGCGCGGCTTGTCTGATCGCAGCACCACCTTGATGACCAGATGGTCGAGCTGCCAGCCGCCGGCGCCATAGGCGATGTCGGGTCGGCTGGCGTGCAAGGCTGCCAGGGCATCGCCGGCGGGATCGCGGGCGATCAGCGCGAGCGCCACCTTCTGTCCGCCGCGCCGCCCCGCAACGAGACGGTTCACCTGGGCCTCATAGATCAGCACCTTGTCGATCTGCCGGTCATGCGCATGACGGAAGGCGAACGAGCCGCCGCTTCCTTCCACCAGTTCCAGCGTGCAGATGCGGCGCGATGTCGCGGCGCTGAAAAGGCCAGGACTGTCGAGGACGATTTCGGCGTAGGCCCGAGCCAGCTTGTCCCTCATGGGTTTGGCGCAGCCCCACACCTTGAGGCGCCCCTCCTCGGCCGAGTAGGCCAGCACGGCGCTGGCGATCTCGCGAAAGCTGCGAATCACCTTCCGACCCTGTTCGACGACCTCGGTGATGGTGAGCTGGGCGCCGTGGCGAATCAGGACGTGCTCTTCCCCGCCATCGCGATACGGGATCACCTCGCAGAATTCCTCGCGCAGGTCCGCCTGGAAGATTTCACGGGCGCGCTCCTGGAGGTGGCGCAGCCGATCGTCGGACAGGTCGGCGATGATGCCTTCCTCGGTCGCGACGAACTCCGCGACGGACGGCGGAGCCATGAAGGCAATTCCGGCCTCGGCCTCCTCGAAGACCTCGGGATGCGTGATGAACGCGCGCAATGCCAGGGTTCGGGCGCTGGTCTTGGCCGCCTCGTCGGCTGGAACAAGGGTCAATCCACGACGCCGTGCCGCTTCCAGCAGCGCGTCGTGCCCCACGGGGACACCAAGCCGGTCGATACGGTGGAGGTCATGCGTCAGGCTTTCGGGGATCTCCGTCTTGGGCGTCAGCAGCATGTAGTCGATCACCGCGGCCCGGGCGTCGTCCGGCGCCGTGCGCAACAGCTCAAGGTCGAGCCGGTCGGTCGGAATGCTGTACCGGCTGAAGAAGGCGTGGAGGAGGCTGGCGTCGACGGTCCGCAGGAACCGCGGGTTGGCGAAGCGCTGGAAATCGTCCTTGGCCATGGGGCCCTTCCTCGTGTGTTCGCTGTATGTTCTATATCCACCACTGGCCCGGAGTCGAATCCAATCAGAGCACGATGGTACGGATTCTACTGCCGATGGGTAGTGGCTCGCATGGCCACATCCACCTCATGCCCGAATCCCCATCTCCCACCTGACGTCACGGAGATCTGCACCATCCTCGCGCGCGGCCTTGTGCGGTTGCGCGAGCGCGAGCGGGAGGCGCAGTCAAGGCAAGTATCTGAGCAGGTTGGAGAAACGCCGCTACACTTCCCTGCCCACCAGCGCCGTCATGCAAACCGGACCAACCGGAGACTCGCATGACACCACGAACGAAATCCGCCCCCACCGCCGCGCCGCCCGCGGTCGCCGCCATTCCGCCGAACCACGTGCCCGGTCGGTTGGCGGCCTTGCAGACCGCCGACATGGCGGAACTGCGGGCACAGTGGCGCAGCCTCTTCGGCACCGAGCCGCCGGCCTATAGCCGCCGCTTCATGGCGGCGCGGCTTGGGTACCGCATCCAGGAACTGGCCTATGGCGGCCTGCGCCCGGAAACCCTGGCCCGGCTGGAAGCCATCGCCGAGGC
>JBBQOT010000266.1:0-4967 GCA_038331165.1 Acetobacterales bacterium | reverse complement strand
TGCAGGGCGGTGGCCGAACTGGGCCTGGCGACACGCTGCCATGCCATCGACACCTGGCAGGGCGATGCCCACGCGGGGCACTACGGCAGCGACGTGCTCGATGCGCTGCGTGCCTTCCACGACCCGCGCTACGGTGGCTTTTCCACTCTGGTGCAGGCGGATTTCGACAGCGCGCGCGGGCGCTTTACCGATGGCGGCATCGACCTGTTGCACATTGACGGGTTGCACACCTATGCCGCGGCGAGCCACGACTTCGTCACCTGGCTGCCGAAGATGTCGCCGCGCGGGGTGGTGCTGTTCCACGATATCGCCGAGCGCCGCACCGGTTTCGGCGTCTGGCAGTTGTGGGAGGAACTACGCGCCTCGTTCCGCGGCTTCGGCTTTCGCCATTGCCACGGCCTGGGCGTGCTGCTGGTGGGCGCAGGGCAGCCGGGCGCGGTGCGGCAACTCTGCGCCGCCTCCGGCACCCCGGCGGAGGAGGCATGGCAGGCGCGCTTTGCAGCAATTGGCGGCCGCTGGGCAGCCGAGCAAGCGCTGCGCGAGATGGCCGGGGCGCTGCGCCAGATTCGCGCCGAACGTGCGGCCGGCCCGGCGGGCGGCGCTGCTGGCTGAGATGCAACCGGCACGGCTAGTCTGCCGCATGCCACCTGTCCCCCCCCTGATGCGCGCCCATCTCGCCCCGGCCTTTTGGGTACCCGATCGCGTTGGCGTACTCAGCGCCTGGTGGGGCCATGTGCCATTCGCTCACTGGCTGATTGCCGCGACGCGGCCGGGGCTGGTGGTGGAGTTGGGCACGCATACCGGCGTGTCCTATGCCGCGTTCTGCCGAGCGGTGGCCGAACTGGGGCTGCCAACGCGCTGCGTGGCGGTGGACACCTGGCGCGGTGATCCGCAGGCAGGAACCTATGACCAGGCCGTGTACGAGGAGCTGCGCGCCTGGCACGACCCGCGCCACAGCGCCTTCTCCCGCCTGTTGCGTAACGATTTCGATAGTGCCCGGCGGCTGTTCGCGCCCGGCAGCATCGACCTGTTGCACATCGACGGGCGACACGACGACGCTTCAGTGCGGCACGATCTCACAACCTGGCTGCCGGCGATGTCGGCGCGCGGCGTGGTGCTGTTCCACGATACCGCGATCCGCGAGCCCGGCTTTGACGTATGGCGACTGTGGGAGGAGGTGCGGCACCGCTGGCCCGGCTTCCTGTTCGAACACTGCTACGGCTTGGGCGTGCTGGCGGTCGGCCCGCGGCCACCGGCGGCGGAGGTGGCGTTGTGTGCCGCCGCCGGCACCCCGGCCGAGGCGGTGTTGCGGCAGGCCTTCGCCGTGCTGGGCGAACGCTGGATGCTGGCGCAGGCCATGGACGCTGAGCAGCAGCAGGCCACGGCGCTGGCCGACGCGCTCGACGCTGCGCGGCGCGAAATCGCCCAGCTGCGTGCCAGCCAAGGCGCGGGTTGATATGGACAACGACATCCGCGATCGCCTGGAGCAGCGGCTGGGCCGGGCACACGCCCGCCAGCGGCTGGGCGTGGAGCACGACCACGAGGCGCAGGCCTTCGGCCAGGGTCGCACCTTCTTCCACATCGAGAACTGGTATTCGATCCAGGCCGTGATGCGCCTGGCGCTGCGGCTGACCTTCACCTTCGGCATCGGCCAGCGCAACGCGGCGAAGGTCGCGGTGCGGCACAACACCGTGCGCTCAGCACGCCTGCCCGCGCCGTTCGACGGCTTCACCATCCTGCACTTCAGCGACCTGCACGCCGATATGAGCCAAGCGGCGCTGGTGCGCGCGGCCGAGCTGATCGCCGACTTGCGATACGATATTTGCGTGCTCACCGGCGATTTCCGCGGCAGCACCTCCGGCCCTTTCACCGCGGCGCTGCGCGACATGCGTCCGCTGATCGGGCACATCGGCGCGCCGATCTACGCGGTACTGGGCAACCACGACACGGTGCGCATGCTGCCGGCGCTGGAGGAGATGGGCATCCGCGTGTTGATGAACGAGTGCGAGGCAATCCTACGCGGCGACGCACGCATCACCCTGGCCGGCATCGACGACGCGCATTTCTACCGCGTGGACAGCATCGAGAAGGTCGCCGACCAGATCGCGCCGGACTGGTTTTCGGTCCTGCTGTCGCACACGCCGGAGATCTACCGCCAGGCGGCGCACGCCGGCTTCGACCTGCTGCTGAGCGGCCACACCCATGGCGGGCAGATCTGCCTGCCAGGCGGCGTGCCGATCACGCTCGACTCGGTGCTCCCGCGCCGCATGGGGGCGGGCGCGTGGCGCCACCATGCCATGCAGGGTTACACCTCGGTCGGCGTTGGCACCTCGGTGCTGCCGGTGCGCTTCAACTGCCCGCCGGAGATCACGCTGCACCGCCTGTTGTGCCAATCCCGCCCCGGAGACGCTCAGTAGGGCTCGTCGCGCAGCCCGATCCGAAACAGCAGTCGCGATAGCAGCAATTCGCCGACGAAGAAGGCCAGCACGCCCAGTGCGATCTCGGCGACCCCCAGCCGCATCGGCACGGCTACGGCCAGCAGCGGCAGCAGCGATTCCGGAACCTGGTCGAGCAGCAGCATTTGGCTGCTCGATGGCCGGCCGAGCCGGCGCTTGGTGAAGCTGGATAGCATGTCGCCGGCCATGGCCGCGGCGCCCGCCAAGGCGCCGATGCCAGCCGGCAGACCCATCAGCAGGGCAGCAGCGGTGGCCGCCAGCAGCGCCACTGCCACCCCGCGCACCGTCTTGGAGGGACCGAGCAGCGGCCTTCCGTCGAAAAAACGGTGGCCGCCGTCGAGCGGCCAGGCGAGATGCGCGCCCATCAAACGCTTGGCCAACAGCGGCGTGGCGTTGGCAGCCGCCGCCAGCACCAGCCCTTGGGCCAGCCCGGCGAGGTTCACAGGGGCACGCGCCCTGGCGGGGTCATGCCGTGACCGGGCGAGCAGCGCGGCCCGCTGCCTTGCCGCCCCGCGCCGCGGCGGGCGGTGCGGTGGAGCGCAGCAACGGGGCAAGGAACCGGGCAGTGTGGCTGTCCTTGACCTTCGCGATGTCCTCCGGGGTGCCTTGGGCGACGATTCGGCCGCCGCCGTCGCCGCCTTCGGGGCCGAGGTCGAGGATCCAGTCGGCGGTTTTGATCACTTCGAGGTTGTGTTCGATGACCACGACGGTGTTGCCGGTGTCGACCAGGGCGCGCAGGACTTCCAGCAATTTGCGCACGTCTTCGAAGTGCAGGCCGGTGGTGGGTTCGTCGAGGATGTAGAGGGTGCGGCCGGTCGCGCGGCGGGCGAGCTCCTTGGAGAGCTTGATGCGTTGCGCTTCGCCGCCGGACAGGGTGGTGGCTTGCTGGCCGAGGGCGATGTAGCCGAGGCCGACCTGTTGCAGGATTTTCAGGCGGTCGTGGATTTTGTTGACGGCGGAGAAGTAGGGCACGGCTTCGTCGACCGTCATGGCGAGGACTTCGGCGATGGATTTGTCGCGGAACTTGATTTCGAGGGTTTCGCGGTTGTAGCGGCGGCCTTTGCAGGTGTCGCAGGTAACGAAGACGTCGGGCAGGAAGTGCATCTCGATTTTCAGCACGCCGTCGCCCTGGCAGGCCTCGCAGCGGCCGCCCTTGACGTTGAAGCTGAAGCGACCGGCCTTGTAGCCGCGGGCGCGGCTTTCGGGCAGTTCGGCAAACCAGTCGCGGATGGGGGCGAAGAGGTCGGTGTAGGTGGCGGGGTTGGAGCGTGGGGTGCGGCCGATCGGGGACTGGTCGATGTCGATGATCTTGTCGAGGTGTTCGAGGCCGTCGATGCGGGTGTGCAGGGCAGGGACCTCGCCCGAGCCCATCAGGCGGCGGCTGGCGGCCTTGTAGAAGGTGTCGACCACCAGGGTCGACTTGCCGCCGCCGGAGACGCCGGTGACGCAGGTGAAGACGCCGAGCGGGAAGGTGGCGGTGACGTCCTTGAGGTTGTTGCCGCGGGCGCCGATGACCTTGACCATCCGGTCTTTCTGCACCGGGCGGCGCATGGCGGGGATGGGGATGGATTTGCGGCCGGAGAGGTAGGCTCCGGTGAGGCTGTCCGGGTGGGCGGAGACTTCGGCGGCGGTGCCGTGGGCGATGACGTGGCCACCGTTGATGCCGGCGGCGGGACCCATGTCGATCAGGTAGTCGGCGGCGCGGATGGCATCCTCGTCGTGTTCGACCACCAGCACGGTGTTGCCGAGCGCCTTGAGGCGGCGGAGGGTTCCCAGCAGGCGTTCGTTGTCGCGCTGGTGCAGGCCGATGGAGGGTTCGTCGAGCACGTAGAGCACGCCGGTGAGGCCGGAGCCGATCTGGGAGGCGAGGCGGATGCGCTGGCTTTCGCCGCCGGAGAGGGTGGCGGAGCCGCGGGCCAGGGTGAGATAGTCCAGGCCGACGTCGTTGAGGAACTGCAGCCGGTCCTCGATCTCGCGCAGGATGCGCCGCGCAATTTCGGCGCGCTGGGGTGTGAGGGTGGGCAGCACGCTGGCGAACCAGGCGCGGGCGTGGCGGATCGACAGTTCGGAGGCTTCGGCAATGGTGCTGCCGGCGATCTTGACGGCCAGGGCCTCCGGCTTGAGGCGGGCGCCGTTGCAGACCGCGCAGGGCTTGTCGGCCTGGTAGCGCGACATTTCCTCGCGGACCCAGGCGCTGTCGGTTTCCTGCCAGCGGCGCTGGAGGTTGTGCAGCACGCCCTCGAACGGCTTCTTCACCGCGTATTGGCGGACGCCGTCCTTGTAGGTGAACTCGACCGCCTCGTCGCCGGTGCCGAGCAGGATCGCTTCGCGGACGCCCTCGGGCAGGTCCTGCCAGGAGGTGCGGTTGCTGGCCTTGAAGTGCTTGGCGAGGCTTTGCAGGGTTTGGTCGTAATAGGGCGACTGGCTGCCGGACCAGGGGGCGACGACGCCCTCGGCGAGGGATTTGCGTTCGTCGGGCACCACCAGGGCGGGGTCGAAGAAGGTTTCGAC
>JBBQOT010000265.1:0-4983 GCA_038331165.1 Acetobacterales bacterium | reverse complement strand
GGGGGCGACGGCGTTCGTGATGGCGCAGTTCCTCAACGTCAGCTACGCCGAGGTGGTGCTGGCCGCGGTGATTCCGGCGGCGCTGTACTATGCCGGGTTGTTCATGCAGGTCGATGCCTATGCCGCGCGGCACGGGCTGGTTGGCATTCCGCGCGCCGAATTGCCGAGCCTGCGCGAAACGCTGCGCGAGGGCTGGTACTACGTGTTCGTCATCGTGCTGCTGATCGTGATGCTGCTGTATTTCAAGCGCGAGAGCCACGCGCCGTTCTATGCCACGGCGCTGTTGCTGGTGCTGAGCCAATGGGCGATGCCGGTGCGGTGGCATTGGCGCAATACGTTGAACATCGCCATCGCGCTGGCGGCGTTTGCGGCGATGACGCTGCTGGGCGACGACCTGGCGCGGGCGCAGGCGCTGCCGGCCAATGTCGAGCCGGGAATGCGGCTGGATGCCTATCTCAACGCCGGGTTGCGGCCGCTGCTGGGGGCGTTGCTGCTGCTGGTGGTGCTGAACGAGGCATGGACTGCCAAGCGCTGGGGGGTGCCTCGCTACCTGGAGTTCATCGAGGCCAACGGCAAGACGTTTGTGGAGCTGGTGGGCATCCTGGCGGGGTGTGGGCTGTTGATCGGGGCGTTCTCGATGACCGGCGTGATCTCGTCGCTGGCGGCCGACCTGCTGAGCATGGCGGGGGGCAACGTGCTGCTGCTGTTGGTGATGTGCGCGGCGACCAGCCTGGTTCTGGGGCTGGGGCTGACCACCACGGCCTGTTACATCTTCCTGGCCATCCTGGTGGGCCCGGCGCTGGAGAAGCTGGGGCTGAACCGCATGGCGGTGCACATGTTCATCTTCTACTGGGGCATGCTGTCGTCGATCACGCCGCCGGTGGCGATCGCGTCGTTTGCCGCCGCGGGGATCGCTGGCGCGCCGGCGATGAAGACGGCGTGGGAATCGATGTGGGTGGGCAGCATCATCTACTTCATCCCGTTCTTTTTCGTGGTGAACCCGGCGCTGGTATTGCAGGGCGATGGCGGAATTGGGATGTACGCCGAGGCGCTGTGGCTGGCGGTCTCGGCGCTGGTGGGCACGCTGTTCATCTGTGGCGGCATCCAGGGTTATCAGGCATTTATTGGCGATTTGCGGCGGGCGGGGGCAGTGGAATGGCCGTTGCGGGTGGCGCTGATCGTCGGCGGCATGGCGCTGGCCACGCCGGGCGGGGGCATCATGCCGCTGTCGAACCTGGCGATGGAGGCCTTGGCGCTGGTGGTGCTGGTGCCCACGGTGGCCCTGGGCTGGCTGCTGGTGCGGCGGCGGCCTGCCTGGATTTGCTGAGCGCGGGTGTGACGCGCGCGGTCGGGCATGGCGCACCATGGCAAATAACGCGCCCGGCGACTTGCCGGGGCGGGGAACACCGTCGAAACTAGGCGATCGACCGAAAGGACCGTACGTGGCTGGATTCAAGAGCACTGAACGCTACATCGCTTCGCGCGATCTGGAAGTGGCCGTCAACGCCGCTGTCGCGCTGCAACGCCCGCTGCTGGTGAAGGGCGAGCCCGGCACCGGCAAGACCGTGCTGGCGCACGAGATCGCCGACGCGCTGGGCCATCCGCTGATCGAATGGCACGTGAAGTCGACCACCAAGGCGCAGCAGGGGCTGTACGAATACGACGCCGTCTCGCGCCTGCGCGACGGGCAGTTGGGCGATGAGCGGGTGCGCGATATCTCCAACTACATCGTGCGCGGCAAGCTGTGGGACGCCTTCGACGCCGGCGAGCAGACGGTTGTGCTGATCGACGAGATCGACAAGGCCGATATCGAGTTCCCCAACGACCTGTTGCTGGAACTCGATCGCATGCGGTTCTTCGTCTATGAGACGCGCCAGACGGTGGTGGCCAGGCATCGGCCGATCGTGCTCATCACCTCGAACAACGAGAAGGAGTTGCCGGACGCGTTCCTGCGCCGCTGCTTCTTCCATTACATCCGCTTCCCGGATCGCGAGACGATGGAAGCGATCGTGCAGACGCACTATCCGGACATCCGCCAGGATTTGGCGCGCGAGGCGCTGACGGTGTTCTTCAAGATCCGCGATGTGCCGGGGTTGAAGAAGAAGCCGGCGACCTCCGAACTGCTCGACTGGCTGAAGCTGCTGATGATCGAGGACCTGCCGGTGGAGGCGCTGCGCAGCAAGGACCCACATGTGGTGATTCCGCCGTTGCATGGGGCGCTGCTGAAGAATGAGCAGGACGTACATTTGTTCGAGCGGTTGGCTTTCCTGTCGCGTCGCGGGTAAGGCGAGGGGCTTTGCCCCTCGACCCTACCAGGGGGCCGAGCCCCCTGGACCCTCAATGAATGGGGCCTGGGGCGACGCCCCAGCGGGACCAGGGCAGAGCCCTGGCCTTTCTTCCTTAGGAGGCGCCGATGTTCGCTTCGTTTGTCTTGGCATTGCGCACCGCCGGTCTGCCGGCCAGCGTCACCGAATACCTGACGTTGATGGGCGCCATGAAGGCCGGGGTGGCCGAGTATTCCATCGACGATTTCTACTATCTGTGTCGCGCCACCCTGGTGAAGGACGAGCGACACCTCGACCGCTTTGACCGGGTGTTTGGCGAGGTGTTCAAGGGCCTGGAGCCGCCCGAGGGCATGCCGGTGCAGAACCTGCCCGAGGAGTGGCTGAAGAAGCTGGCGGAGAAGTTCCTCAGCCCCGAGGAGATGGAGAAGATCGAGAAGCTGGGCGGGCTGGAGGCGTTGATGAAGCGCTTGCAGGAGCTTCTGGAGGAACAGAAGGGCCGCCATCAGGGCGGCGGGAAGTGGATCGGCACTGCGGGCACCTCGCCGTTCGGGGCGTATGGGGCCAATCCCGAGGGTGTGCGCATCGGCCAGCAGGAGGGGCGGAACCGCCGCGCCATCAAGGTGTGGGACAAGCGGGAGTTCAAGGACCTCGACGATTCCGTGGAGCTTGGCACGCGCAACATCAAGCTGGCGCTGCGGCGGCTGCGGCGGTTTGCGCGGCAAGGGGCGCCGACGGAGTTGGATATTCCGGCCACCATCCGCACCACGGCGAACAATGCCGGGTATCTCGATTTGCAGATGGTGCCGGAGCGGCATAACACGGTGAAGGTGCTGCTGTTCCTGGATATTGGCGGCTCGATGGATGAGCACGTGAGGATATGCGAGGAGTTGTTTTCGGCCGCGCGCGGTGAGTTCAAGCACCTGGAGTATTTCTACTTCCACAACTGCATTTATGAGCGGGTGTGGAAGACCAACCGCCGGCGCAACGACAACATGACGTCGACGGAGGACGTGATGCGTAAGTACGGCTCCGACTACAAGCTGATCATCGTCGGCGATGCTTCGATGTCGCCGTACGAGGTGAGCCATCCCGGCGGCAGTGTTGAACACTGGAACGACGAGTCGGGCGCGATATGGCTGCAGCGGCTGACCGACCATTTCCGGCGGACGGCTTGGCTGAACCCGCGGCCGAAGAATGCGTGGGACCATGCGATGTCGATTTCGATGATCCGCAAGGCGATCGAGAACCGGATGTTCCCGTTGACGCTGGGCGGCATCGACGAGATGGCGAAAGAGCTCAATCGATGAGCGTGGCTGAGATCATGCAGAGCCCGGCGTACCGCAAGATCGTCGAGGTGCTGGAAGCCGATCATGACCGGACGGTGGCAGATATCGTCGCCCTGACCGAGATCCCGGCGCCGCCGTTTGGCGAGGGGCCGAAGGGTGCGCACTACCTGGAGATGCTGCGCACCCATGGGCTTGAGGATGTCGAGGTTGATGGCATCGGCAATGCCATGGGGCTGCGGCGTGGCGCGGGCAACGGGCCGCTGATCGTGGTGGCGGCGCATCTCGACACGGTGTTTCCTGCAGGGACCGTGGTGACCGTGCGGCGCGAAGGGACGAAGCTGTTCGCGCCCGGGGTGGGCGATGACACGCGCAGCCTGGCGGTGTTGCTGGCCTATATCCGCGCGCTGGACGCGGCGGGGGTGCGGACCAACAGCGACATTCTGTTCGTTGGCGATGTCGGCGAGGAGGGGCTGGGCGATTTGCGCGGCATTC
This sequence comes from Acetobacterales bacterium, assembly GCA_038331165.1. Classification (GTDB taxonomy): domain Bacteria; phylum Pseudomonadota; class Alphaproteobacteria; order Acetobacterales; family Acetobacteraceae; genus CAMDGX01. The sequence goes on along the minus strand of JBBQOT010000265.1, from coordinate 920 downwards.
GCCATCTGTTCACCGAGGGAAAATATAAAGACCGGATCAAGGCATTCTTCACCGTGGACTCGCCCGATATGGAGGGGCTGGTGGTCGGCGGCGTTGGCTCGAAGCGGTATCGCGCGACCTTTCGCGGGCCTGGCGGGCACAGCTATGGCGCCTTCGGGCTGGTGAGCCCGGCGTTCGCCATGGCGCAGGCGATGTTGGAACTGTCGCGCGTCGCGGTGCCGGGCAAGCCCAAGACCACGTTCAGCGCCAGCGTGTTCGGCGGCGGGACCTCGGTGAATTCGATTCCGAACGAGGTGTGGGTGGAGGTCGATCTGCGCTCGGAAGCGCCAGTGGAGTTGGCGCGGTTGGAGCAGCGGTTTCTCGCCATTCTGGACCAGGCGGTGCAGGCGGAGAACCATGCGCGCTCGACCGAACAGGGCGTGATCACGGTTGAGGCCACGCTGATTGGTGACCGGCCGGCGGGATCGACGGCGGCGGACAGCGATATCGTTAAGCACAGCACCGCGGCGCTGGAGGCACACGGCTTTGCGGTGCGGCATGTCGCTTCCTCGACCGATGCGAATATTCCGATGAGCTTGGGTATTCCGGCGGTGAAGATCGGCTCGGGCGGTACCGGCGGGCGCGGGCATTCTCTGGACGAGTGGATTGACGTGGAACAGTCGAACTCGGTGCGCGGCATGGCGGCGGGGCTGACGGCTATCCTGGCGGTGGCCGGGATTGCGCCGTGATCGCACCGCTGATTGAGCTTTGCGTCGAGGGCGTTGATGGTGCCGTGGCCGCGGCCGAGGGCGGGGCGGACCGGATTGAGCTATGCGCCAGCCTGGTGGAGGGCGGGATCACGCCGAGCCTGGGCACGGTGCGCGCGGCTGTGGCGGCGGTGGCGGTGCCGATCATGGTGATGGTGCGTCCGCGGGGTGGGG
>JBBQOT010000264.1:0-4994 GCA_038331165.1 Acetobacterales bacterium | reverse complement strand
TTCGAGGCGGGGGACGAGGATGACGCGGCCGCGGCCTTGGCCTTCGCGGGCGAGGAGGGTTCGGATGTGGGGGACGGCTTCGGTTTGCTGGAGCCAGATTCTCATGCCGCCGCCGGCGCGTTCGGCGGCGGCGTCCAGTGCCTGGATGTCGGTGGCGGTGAGGCGGAGGGTTTCGCCTTCCATCTTGAGGTCGGCGGTGACGACGACGGCGGTTCCGGCGACAAGGAGGTCGCGCGAGCGGCCGAGGGTTTCGCTGAAGAAGGTGACTTCGTAGCTGCCGCCGGAGTCTGAGAGGCGGACCCAGGCCATGCGGCTGCCGGAGCGGGTGATGCGTTCCTTGATGTTGACGACGGAGCCGGCGAGCTTGACGCGGGCGCTGCCGCCGCTTTTGCCCCCTTTGGCGGCCGCGGTTTCGAGTTGGGTGCTGGGGACGACGCGCAGGCGCTTCAGGGTGGCCTCGTAGGCGTCGAGCGGGTGGGAGGTGAGGTGGAAGCCGATGGCTTCGGCCTCGAAGCCGAGGCGGTCGAACGCTTCCCAGTCGGGGATTTCGGGGATGCGGAGGGGTTCGGGGCGGTTGCCGCCGGAGAACATGGTGATCTGGCCGCTGCCTTTTTCCTCCGCCTGGGCCTGGGCGCGGCGCAGGATGGTTTCGGAGGCGGAAAATACGCGGGCGCGGTTGGGCTCGATGCCGTCGAAGGCGCCGGCGCGGGCGAGGTTTTCCAGCTGCATGCGGTTGAGCTGCTTGGGGTCGACGCGGGCGGCAAAGTCGGCAAGGTCCTCGAAGCTGGCCGCACCGCGCGCGCGCACCACCGCCTGCATCGCCGCCGCACCCACTTTCTTGACCGCGGCCAGCGCGTAGCGGATGGCGAGCTTGCCGCCCGGCTGGCGTTCGAGGGTAAAATCGGCCTCGGAACGGTTGATGTCGGGCGGCAGCAGCTTCATGCCCATGCGCCCGGCTTCCTGGCGCAGTGCCGCCAGGCGGTCGGTGTTGTTCATCGCCAGCGACATGCAGGCGGCGATGAACGCCTCGGGGTGGTTGGCCTTCATCCACGCGGTCTGATAGGCGATCAGGGCGTACGGCGCCGAGTGGCACTTGTTGAAGCCGTAATCCGCGAACTTGGCCATCAGGTCGAAGATTTCGCTGGCTTTGTCGGGATCGATGCCGCGTGCCACCGCGCCGTCGCAGAAGATCTTGCGTTGGGCATCCATCTCGGCGCGGATCTTCTTGCCCATGGCGCGGCGCAGCAGGTCGGCTGCACCCAGGCTATAGCCAGCCATGGTCTGGGCAATCTGCATCACCTGTTCCTGGTAGACCATGATGCCGTAGGTCTCGGACAGGATATCGTGGATCGCCGGATGCGGTGCGGCCCATGCCTCGCCGTGCTTACGCTGGCAATAGGCGGGAATATTCGCCATCGGCCCCGGGCGATACAGCGCCACCGCGGCGATCAGGTCCTCGAACCGATCGGGGCGCATCTGGCGCAGAACGTCGCGCATCCCCTGGCCCTCGAACTGGAACACGCCGCCGGCATCGCCGCGCTGCAGCATCTCGAAGGTTCGGGTATCGTCCAGCGGCAGGCGGTCCAGGTCGACGCTGATCCGCTCGCGCTTCAGCAGTTCCACCGCGCGCTGCAGGATGGTCAGGGTGGTCAGGCCAAGGAAATCGAACTTCACCAGCCCGGCCTGTTCGACGTATTTCATCGAGTATTGCGTGACCAGGAAGTCGGATTTCGGGTCGCGATAGATCGGCACCATTTCCGTGAGCGTGCGGTCGCCGATCACCAGACCGGCCGCATGGGTGCTGGCGTGGCGGTAGAGGCCCTCCAGTTGCAACGCGATCTCCAACAGCCGGCGGATCGCCTCGTCTTCCACCTGCATCTGCTGCAGCTTCGGCTCGCCGTCGACCGCCTGTTGCAGTGTGACCGGCTTGGCCGGGTTATTGGGAATCAGCTCGGCGACCTTGTTGACCTGGCCATAGGGCAGGCCGAGCACCCGGCCGACATCGCGCACCGCGGCGCGGGCCTGCAGCTTGCCGAAGGTGATGATCTGCGCCACCCGGTCGGCGCCGTATTCGCGGCGCACATAGTCGATCACCTCGTCGCGCCGGTCCTGGCAGAAATCGATGTCGAAATCCGGCATCGAGATGCGCTCGGGGTTCAGGAAGCGCTCGAACAGCAAGTTGAAAGGCAGCGGGTCGATGTCGGTGATGGTCAGCGCCCAGGCGGCGACCGAACCGGCGCCGGAGCCGCGGCCGGGGCCAACCGGAATCCCCTGCCCCTTCGCCCACTGGATGAAGTCGGCCACAATCAGGAAGTAGCCGGGGAAGCCCATATTGGCGATGACGCCGAGCTCGAACTCCAGGCGCTCGCCATAGACGCGGCGGCGCTCGGGGTCGGCGCCGATCTTGCCCAACCGCCGCTCCAGCCCCTCGCGCGCCATCTCACGCAAGGTCTGGTCCTCGGTGGCGCCTTCGCGCACCTTGGGACAAACCGGCAGCATGGGCTTGCGCGGCTCGGCCATGACCGCACAGCGCTGGGCGATCGCCAGGGTGTTGTCGCAGGCTTCCGGCAGGTCGGCGAAGAGCGCGCGCATCACGCCGGCCGGCTTGAACCACTGCTCGGGCGACACGCGGCGGCGGTCGCGTTCGGCCAGGGTGCGGCCCTCGGCGATGCACAACAGGGCGTCGTGCGCCTCGTGCATCGATGGCTTGGCAAAGTAGCAGTGGTTGGTGGCAACCAACGGCACGCCGGCCTCGTCGGCCAGGCGGATCAACCCGGGCTCCACGGCGCGCTCCGCCGCCAGGCCCAGGCGGTTCAGTTCCATCGCAATGCGGTCGGGGAAGGCTTCGGCCAGGCGCGCCAGAAGGTGCCGGGCAGCCGGCATCTGACCCTCGGCCAGCAAGCGAAACAGCGGACCGGAGGAACCGCCGGTCAACAGGATCAGCCCGCCGGACAGGCCGCACAGGCGCTCCAGCTTCAGTTGCGGCGGCAAATGCGGCTCGGTTTCCAGGAACCCGGCCGACGACAGGCGCTGGAGGTTGGCAAAGCCCTCGGCGTTCTGCGCCAGCAGCACCAGCTTGTCGGGGGCCAGGCGGGGATTGTCGTCGCGGGTCAGCGCAATCTGGCAGCCGATGATCGGCTGCACCCCACTGCTCGCGCAGGCCTGGCTGAATTCCATCGCGCCGAACAAGTTGGCGGTATCGGTAATGGCCACCGCCGGCATGCGCGCCGCGGCCGCCAATGCCGCGATCTTGTCGGCCTTGATCGCCCCCTCGCTCAGCGAATAGCTGGAATGGACGCGCAGATGGACAAAGTCGGCATGCGGCATGGCGGGGTTCCGGCGAGTCGGGCGTGCAGTGTAGCAGCCGGCGCGGCGCCCCTGCATGCGATCAGCCGACGGCTACCACGCGCCCCTCATGCAGGGTGACGGTGCGGTCCATGCGCGCGGCCAGGTCGGGGTTGTGCGTCGCGATAAGGGCAGCGGCGCCGTGGCCGCGCACCACCGCCAGCAGTTCGTCGAAGACATGCGCGGCCGTCGCGACATCGAGGTTGCCGGTGGGCTCGTCCGCCAGGATCACCCGGGGGTCGTTGGCCAGCGCCCGGGCGATGGCGACGCGCTGCTGCTCGCCGCCCGAGAGTTTGCCAGGCAAGTGGGACACGCGCCCCGCCAGGCCGAAATCGGCCAACAGGGCGCGGGCGCGCTCGGTGGCCTTGGCGCGCGAATGGCCGGCGATCATCTGTGGCAGCATCACGTTCTCCAGCGCCGTGAACTCCCCCAGCAGATGATGGAACTGGTAGACGAAGCCGATGCAATCACGGCGGATGGCGGTGCGGCCGGCATCGTCCAACCCGCCGGCATCGCGCCCGCCGACCAGCACCTGTCCGCCATCCGGCCGCTCCAGCAGTCCGGCGAGGTGCAGCAGGGTGGATTTGCCGGTGCCGGAGGGGGCCACCAGGGCGACGATCTCGCCCGCGGCCAGGGTGAGATCGGCGCCGCGCAGCACGTGCAGGTCGGAATCACCGCTGCGATAGGTGCGGGAGACGCCGCGCAGTTCCAGGGCCGGATTTTCAGGTCGCGGGGTTCCCGAACTACTCATTACGCAGCACTTCCACCGGATCGGTGCTGGCGGCTTTCCAGCTAGGGTAGAGGGTAGCCAGCAGCGACAGCACCAAAGCGAGGCCCACCACCTGGGCCACGCTGGGCCAGTGCACCTGGTTCGGCAGCGCGGTCAGCAGGAACACCGAGGAGTCGAACACCTGCCCGCCGGTCAGCCCCTCGATGAAGCGCTGGATCTCGACGAGGTTCCAGCACACGGTCACGCCCAGCACGGTGCCCAGAACGGTGCCGGCCACGCCGACGAAGGCGCCGCACATGATGAAAATGCGCAGCATGGCGCCGGAACTCGCCCCCAGCGTGCGCAGCACCGCAATGTCGCGCCGCTTGTCCTTCACCAGCATGATCAGCGACGAGATCACGTTGAACGCGGCGACCAGGATGATCATGCCCAGCACGATGAACATCGTGTTTTTCTGGATCTGCAGCACGGCCACGATCTGGTCGTTGGCGCCGCGCCAATCACGCAGCAGCAATTGCCGCGTGCCCAGCAGCGGGCGGACACGATCGACCGTCTCGCGCGCGCGCTGCGGATCGACCAGGCGCAGTTCGATGCCGGATACGGCGTCGCCGCTTTGGAGGAAAATCTGGGCCGTTTCCATCGGCAGGAAGACGACACCGCTGTTGAAGGTGGACAGGCCGGCATCGAACACCGCCGCCACGCGATAGGCACGCACCCGCGGAATGGTGCCGAACGCGGTGGCGGCCCCCTGCGGCGACACCAAGGTCAGCCGGCTGCCGGGGGCAAGGCGGAACGTGGTGGCCAGGCCGGCGCCGACGATGATCGCATCGTCGCCGCGGAAATCGTCGAGCGTGCCGGCGATGATCCGCACCTGCGACAAGGCACGCAGATCGGCCTCGGCGATGCCGCGCACCAGTGC
>JBBQOT010000263.1:0-5009 GCA_038331165.1 Acetobacterales bacterium | reverse complement strand
TAATATTAAACTTTTTTTTTTTTTTTTTTTTCTAAAAAAATTTGGGCCTGGGGCTGGGCCCGTGGGGGGTCGGCCACCCGCCCACCCCCCCTTATCTCAGTGCCCATGGGGCAGAGCCCTGGCCTTGGCCTTCTCTATTGGTCAATCACTAGAAGGGTTGGACGTCATAGAATGAAGTTTTTTTCTCCGTTTTGTTGGGTGCGCCCCGCTCACGGGGCCCGCGCTCAGGCAACGCGGAAATTGCCGAACTGCCACGGGCAGTCTGTGTCCAGCTCCTCGGCAAACAGCGTGCCCCGGCCGTCGAGCGGCGTCCAATCGCTATAGGCGCCGACGATATCGCCCAGATACGGCCTGGCGACTTCCAGGACCCGGGCGTGGTCCATCTGATCGGCCTCCACCACGCCGGCCGTCGGGTTTTCGATCGCCCAGACCATCCCGGCCAGCACCGCGGCCGTCACCTGCAGCGAGGTCGCGTTGTTGTGCGGTGCCAGGCGGCGTGCCTGGCCGATCGACAGGCGCGAGCCGAACCAATAGGCGCCGCGCGCATGGCCCATCAGCAGCACGCCCAGCTCATCGATGCCGCGGTCGATCTCGCGCATCATCAACCGCTTTTCCGCCTGCATGCGCCAGTTCTTTCCGGCCAGTTCGTGCAGCGACAGCACCGCGTCGTCGCACGGATGGTAGGCATAGTGCACGGTCGGTCGGTAACCCACGGTGCCCCCTTCGGCCAACGTGTAGTAGTCGGCGATCGAGATCGACTCGTTGTGGGTGATCAGGAAGCCGTGGAACGAGCCCTCCATTGGCGTCCAGCTGCGCACCCGCGTCGCCGCACCGCGGCGGTTGAGATAGATCGCCGCTCCGCAGCCGAAATCGTGCCGGCGTCCATCCCGCGGCAGGGATTTCTCGTGCGTGCCCCAGCCCAGCTCGGCCGGCTGATTGCCCTCGCCGACGAAGCCGTCGATCGACCAGGTATTGACGACTTCGCCGGGCTGCTTGGCGACCGACGCCGTGTGGGTGTCGCGTTCGGCGATGTGGATCACCTTTACGCCGAGGTTCCTGGCCAGGGTGGCCCAGCCGTCGCGGGTGGCCGGCGCGATGGCGGCGGCACCGGTGTCGCCGGCGATGTTCAGCAGCGCCTGCTTGACGAAATGCGAGACCAGGCCGGGGTTGGCGCCGTGGGTCATCACCGCCGTCGGGTCGCCGGCGCCGGGCCGCGCCAAAGCCAGGGCGCTCTCGCGCAGCGCATAGTTGCTGCGCGAGGCGGCCGACAGCGACGGGTCGGTGTAGCCGCCGGCCCAGGGCTCCACACAGGTGTCGAGATAGAGCGCGCCGGCCTCGCGGCATAGCGCCACCAGCGCGACCGAGGAGACGTCGACCGACAGGTTCAACAGGAAGTCGCCACGGCCCAGCAGCGAGCCCAGCACGGCGCGATAGTTCTCGCGCGTGATCGGCAGCACGGTATGGGCAATGCCGTGCTCGGCGGCCACCGCCGCGCCATGGGCATCGGCGGCGATCACCTGGATCCGCTCCTTCGGCATGCCGATGTGGCGCAGGATCAGGGGCAGCACGCCCTGGCCGATGCTGCCAAAGCCGAGCATCAGCAGGCGGCCCTGGAAGGTGGCGTGAATGGTCATGGCGGTCTCCTCGAATGTCGGCCCAGCAGATCAGGCGGCGCGCGCGAACGCACCGTCGGCCGCGCGGACCAGCGGGGTGGCAGCAACTTCGGCCACGCGGGCACGGTCGAAGCCGTTGAAACCGGTGCGCAGGCAGGCGCCATACGCCCCCAACTGGCCGATCTCGATCCAGTCGCCCTCAGCGATGTCGCCGGGCAGCAGGAACGGCCCGCGCATCACGTCGGCGCTGTCGCAGGTCGGCCCGAAGAAGCTGAACGCGCGCAGCCCCTCCGACGGCGCCACACCCTGCGGACGCAGGCAGCGCACGGGATAGCGGAAACCAAGCGACCCGGCATCGGCAAGGCTGCCGTAGACGCCGTCGTTGAGATACAACGCATCGCCGCGGCGGGCCTGCACCTGCACCACCACCGAGCCGCCGCCGGCCACCAAGGCGCGCCCCGGCTCGGCCCACAACCGCGCGCCGGGCAGGTCGATTGCCTCGAACCCGGCCTCGATCTCGGCCATGAACGCGCCCAGCGGCGGCACTTCCACATCCGGATAGACCACCGGAAAGCCGCCGCCGACATCGACAATGTCGATCGCGACCCCGGCCGCGGCGATCACCGCGCCGGCGACACCGAAGGCGCGGCGCCAAGCCAGCGGCTCCAGGCATTGCGAGCCGACATGGAACGCGATGCCCAGCCGCGCCGCCACCGGCCGCGCGGCCCGCAACAGCGCCACCGCCTCGTCCGCCTCGGCGCCGAACTTGCCCGACAGGTCCAGTACCGCGTCGCCCTTGGGCAACGCCAGGCGCACCACGAGGCCCAACGCACCATCGACGCCGGTCGCCGCGGTCTCGCCCAGGATCTTGTCCAACTCGGCCGCGCTGTCGAACACGAAGTCGCGCACGCCATGCCGCATCCAGGCCTCGCGGATCGCCCCGCGCGCCTTCACCGGATGCATGAAATGGATGTGCGCGTCAGCGAACATCGTGCGCACCAGCGCGATCTCGTTCGGCGAAGCACAATCGAAATGACGCACGCCGCCGGCCCACAGGGCACGCAGCACGCCGGGATCGGGGTTGCACTTCACGGCATACAGCACGTCGCCCGGAAAAGCGGCGACAAAGTCATGTGCCGCCGCCGCGAGGGTAGCCGGGCGGATGCAGTGCACCGGGTCCTCCGGGCGCAGTGCTGCCACCAGGTCATCGACCGTGGGCAACGGCGCCTGGACCGCCGGCAGGACCGGCAGACGACGCAATGGGGAGACGGCGGAACGGGCTCGCAGGCTGGACATCGCAGCAATCCTCGCGACAGAAGGCCCGCGCATCCTTGGCGAATGCGGCGGGCAACCATGGGGAAAAGCGGACAAAGCCTCGACCGGCGCGCACAGGGCGCTCCGGCAACAGGCTCAGGCGATGCGCGGTCTTCGCGCCGCCCCGGACCAATCAGCAAACATAGGCCATTCCCTAACGACCCCGGCCCACGACTGGCCGGCCCGGACGAAAAGGACGCTTACGTCGTTGCTGTGCCCCAGGGAGGAATTCCCCAATGGGCTCGCGGCACGTGCGGCGCGTCTGCGAACGCCTCGTAACCCCGAAACAGCCTGGGGACGAAGCGGACGCAGAATCTATGCGATCCCGCCCCGCAGCGGTATTGCGAAATGCGGACCTGAGCTAGGTCCCCACCGCATGGTCCCCCGATGCAAGGACCAAGGCGAGGTACTCCCATACCACGCTCGCCGCCGCCAGCGCGGTGATCTCGGCCACATCGTAAGCCGGCGCCACCTCCACCACGTCCATCCCGACGAAACGCAGGCCGCGCAGCCGACGCAGGATCGCCTGGGCCTGCCAGGTCGCCAGCCCGCCGATCTCCGGCGTGCCGGTGCCGGGTGCGAAGGCCGGGTCCAGCGCGTCGATGTCAAAGCTCAAATAGGCGGGCATCGCGCCCACCACCGCGCGGACCCGTTCCGCCACCGCCGCCGGGCCCATCGCGTGCACATCGAGCGCGGACAGGATCGTCACCCCCTGACCCGTGGTCCAGTCCCAGACCTCGCGTTGCACCGGCGAGCGGATCCCGATCTGGATCATCCGGCGCGGATCGACCAGCCCCTCGCGAATGGCGTGATAGAATACCGAGCCATGGGCATAGTCCTGGCCGAAATTCTCCGCCCATGTGTCCACATGCGCATCAAAATGCACCAGCGCCAGGCCGCCGCCATGCCGCTTCGCCAAGGCCCGCAACAGCGGCAGCGTGATGCCGTGCTCGCCCCCCAGGCACAGCAGATGCGCAAGCCCCATGGCCTGCTCCTCGATGCGCGCCAGCGAACCCGGTATGTCGCCCAGTGCGATGGCGAAATCGCCGATATCCGCCAGGCCCGCCGTCGCCGGATCCACCCAGAACCCGGGATGCGCCCCGTCCGTCAGCATCCGGCTGGCGCGCCGAATCGCCGCCGGCCCCTCGCGCGCGCCCGACCGGTTGGTGGTGCCGATGTCCAGCGGCACGCCGGCAACCACGAAATCCGCGTCGCGGTCGGCGCGCCCCACGCCCAGGAAACCGGGCGGGATCGCGAATGTCGGAACGGCGGCCATCAGTGTGGAATCCTTAAGCTTTCAGCACAGGCCACGCGATCGAATAGCTAAGGTCAAGGTCGAATCTCCTTTTTGTTCACAAAATGAACATTCTTGCTTCCAGCTTCAAGTTCGCGCACCGTGCCACGCTCCGCATCGGTGGCGGCCGTCGGCATCTGGGCCCGGACGCGGGTTCGATAGGCTTCGCCCGCCGCCTCTGAATCGATGTTCATCGCCGAAAGGCCCGGTGCGCCGGGCACGGCAACCGGATTGTCGCTGAGGGTGACACCGAGCATCTCGTCCAGGTTCGATGCGGGATCGGTGCTGACCAGCAGCACCGTCCGCCCCTGGTCGGCCAACGCCAACGCGGTGGCACAGGCGACCGAGGTCTTCCCCACTCCGCCCTTGCCGGTGAAGCACAGGAAATATGTGGGGGACTGCAGGAAGCCCGGATAGGCGCCTGGCCTTCGCATCGCGACGCTCCACAGTGTCACAGGCCGGGTTCAGCGGAATTTGCCCACCAGCACCATTTCATCATAGCTTCACACTCATCAATCCATTATTCCGCAAAGATAGAAACATGGAAACCCGTCAGGCCGCGAGCATGCTGGCAGCGTTGGCGCAGGAGACGCGGCTCGAACTGCTGCGCCTGCTGTTCGCCCGCGGTGCTTCCGGCATGCCAGCCGGCGAGATCGCCGAGCGCCTGGATGTGCCGCCCTCCACCCTGTCGTTCCATCTCGCCGCGATGGAACGCGAGGGGCTCCTGCGCGCCACCCGCCATGGTCGGAAGATCATCTATGCCGTGCGGATCGCGGGGATGCGCGACC
>JBBQOT010000262.1:0-5013 GCA_038331165.1 Acetobacterales bacterium | reverse complement strand
GGTAGCCGGCGATTTCGAATGCCTTGATCATGATCTCGGGGCGATGGTTGCGGAGGGCGCCCGATGACAGTTCGATGCCGGTGCACACGATGTCGTACTGGAACGCCTTGATGGTCAACGGATCCTGCGTTTCCAGCGCCGCCATCTCGCCCTGCGGCATGCTGAACGGGTTGTGGCTGAAGTCGATCTTCCCCGTCTCCTCGTTCAACTCGTACATCGGAAAATCGGTGATCCAGCAGAACCGGAATTCTCCGGATGAGATCAGCCCAAGTTCCTGCCCCAACTTGGTCCGCACCAGGCCCGAGAACTTTGGCGCCTCGTCCCGCTTGCCGGCCGCAAAGAACACGCTGTCGCCGGGCTGCAAGCCGCAAGCAACGCGGATCGCCTCGGCGCGTTCGGCTTCCAGGTTGCGCGCGATCGGCCCCTTGGGACCTTCGGCGTCGAACTGGATATACCCCAAGCCGCCGGCACCCTCTGCACGCGCCCATTCGTTCATCTTGTCAAAGAAGCTACGCGGGTTGCCGGCCGTTCCTGGCGCCGGAATGGCCCGCACGATGCCGCCGCCCGCCGCGATCTTGGCGAACAGCCCGAAGCCCGAACCGGCAAAATGCGCGGTCACATCGGCGATCTCGATCGGATTCCGCAAATCCGGCTTGTCCGAGCCGTATTTCAGCATCGAGGTATCATACGGAATGCGCACGAAGGGCGGCTTGGTCACCGCGCGGCCGGCGGCAAACTCCTCGAACACCCCGGCAATGACCGGTTCGATGGTGTTGAACACGTCCTCCTGGGTCACGTAGCTCATCTCGAAGTCGAGCTGGTAGAACTCGCCCGGCGAGCGGTCGGCCCGGCTGGCCTCGTCGCGAAAGCACGGCGCGATCTGGAAGTAGCGGTCAAACCCGGCCACCATGGCCAACTGCTTGAACTGCTGCGGCGCCTGCGGCAGGGCATAGAACTTCCCCGGATGATTGCGCGCCGGCACCAGAAAATCGCGCGCCCCCTCGGGGCTGCTGGCCGTCAGGATCGGCGTCTGGAACTCGGTGAACCCGGCCGAGATCATGCGGCCACGGATCGAGGCGATCACCCCGGCGCGCAGCATGATGTTGCGGTGCATCTTCTCGCGCCGCAGGTCGATGAAGCGGTATTTCAACCGCAGCTCATCAGGGTATTTCTCCTCGCCCGCCACCTGCAACGGCAGCACCTCGGCGGCCGACTGCACCACCAGGCTCTCGGCGCGCAACTCGATCGCGCCGGTCGGCAGGCGGGGGTTGATCGTGGTGCCCTCGCGCAGCACCACGCCGCCGGTGACCGTCACAACACTCTCCGGTCGAAGCTTGTCGATCGCCTCGAACGGCGCGGTGCCCGCGGCGAACACAATCTGGGTCAGCCCGTAATGGTCGCGCAAATCGACGAACAACAGCCCGCCATGGTCGCGCTTGCTGTGCACCCAGCCGGAAAGGCGGGCGGCCTGGCCGGCGTCGGAGGCGCGGAGCGCGCCGCAGGTGTGGGTGCGGTAAGCGTGCATGGTCGAGGATCCCATCGAGAAAGCGGGGGCAAACAAGCCGCCGACCCCGGCGGAGTCAAGCGGCGGCGCTTGCCGGGGGCGGGTCAGCCATGATGTGATGGTTGCCAAGCAGACAGGGGAGGCCGTGATGCCATTGCAAGAGGCCGGCTGGAAAGCTGCACTAGCGTTGGCGTTAGCGTTGGCGTTGGGGTTGGTCGCGACGCCAGCGTTCGCCCAGGAGAACGTGCTGCGGGTGGTGCCGCACGCCGACCTGCGCACGCTCGATCCGCATGTGGCGACCGCGCTGATCACCAAGATGCATGGCGCGATGGTCTACGAGACGCTGCTGACCTGGGATTCCAAGCTGAATGTACGGCCGATGGCCGCCGAGAAGCTGGATGTCTCGGCGGATCGGCTCACCTACAGTTTCACCCTGCGCGAGGGGATGACGTTCCATGACGGGAGCCCGGTGCGGGCGGCGGATGTGGTGGCGTCGCTGCGCCGGTGGATGGCCAAGGACCTGCCGGGTGGGCGGCTGTCGCAGCAGCTGGCGGCGATCGATATCGAGAACGACCGGGTGTTTCATCTGCGGCTGAAGCAGCCGTACGGGTTCGTGGAGTTCACCCTGGGGTCGGTGGGAGCGCTGTTGCCGCAGATCATGCGGGAGCGGGACGCGCAGACCGATGCGAATACGCAGATCACCGAGATCGTGGGGTCCGGGCCGTTCCGTTTCCGGCGCGGCGACTGGGTGCCGGGGGCGAAGGTGGTCTATGAGCGCAACCCGGATTATCGGCCGCGCAGTGAGCCCGGCGACGGGCTGGCGGGCGCTCGCGTTGTGCATGTCGATCGGGTGGAGTGGCATGTCATTCCCGATCCGGCGACGGTCGCGGCGGCGCTGCAGACCGGGGAGATCGATTTCTGGGACACCGTGCCGCTGGACCTCCTGTCGACGATCGAGCGGCATCCCGAGGTGATGACGGGCAAACTGCGGCAACACGGTGGGGACGTACACATACGACCCGTTCGGCCGCCGGTTTTCGAAGACCGCGGGAGGAGTGACGACCTTCTTCGTGCACGACGAACGCGGCAACGAGATCGCCGAATACAACGGCAGTTGGGCGCTGCAGCGGAAGCTGTACTACGATCCGGCCTATCTGGCGCCGATAGCGATGATCGGAACGTCGGGCGATCCGACCTTCAACTTCTTCGACCGGGCAGGCTCGGTGGTCGCTATTGCCGATAAGTTCGGTGCGAAGTTGTTCCACTATGCCTACCTGCCCTTTGGGGACAGCCATCCCTCAGGCACGCCGATCTCCAACTGCCAGGGTACAACGTGCGGTGACGCGAGCGGGACGGGCTTCGGCTATGTCGGCTACCGCTATGATCAGGAGACCGGGCTGTATCACACGGGGGCGCGATACTACGACCCGCGGCTCGGGCGGTTCCTGCAGATGGATCCCATCGGGCAGGCGGGGGGGCTAGACCGTTATGCGTAGGTGGAGTATGACCCGCTGAACCGGACGGACCCAAGGGGGCTTCTGTGGTTTTGGGGGGTGACAAGATTCATCGGAGGCGTAGCCGAATTCGCGGCAGGCGCAGGTTTTGGGATTGTTACGAGCTGGACGGGTGTGGGCGGCGTAGCCGGTGCTGCTGTCGCTCTACACGGGGCTGATGTGGCACAAGCAGCTTGGCGAGGAACAGACACATTCACGTCACAGGGGTTGCAGGCTGGAGGACTGTCCCAGCAGGCTGCCAACGCTGTCGATACAGTCATTAGCGGTGCATCGGTTATGTCCGCCGGATTGCGCATCGTTCCGTATGGCGCCGCCGCCTTATCTGGCGGAGGGGGCGGCACGTCATTGATATCTATGACAGCGCGGTCCACCTTGCCCAGGACTCCAATTGCTCAAAATCCTGGCCCGATCTGGAGTGCACTAAGGGACTACACTGGAACCGGAACTACGGGATCGATTATTGGACGCCTAGCTTCACAAGCTGCGGTAGCGGCAGGAGGCACTACTATCGGCATTGGCTTAGTGCAAGGATTTAGCCCGAGCCCGAGTCCGAAATAATCATGGCAAACTCAAAAAATGATGACTTATTCCAGAAGATCGCAACTAAGCTAGCGATCTGGGGACGTGGGGCGACTGCAGCGAACAAAATTAGTCTTGATACTGAACTATACTATGATCTTGGAATCTACGGACACGATATGTTCGAGCTTGTGTTGTGGCTCAATAAAGAGTTCGGAGTTCAAATGAACATCGATATCACCCAATACGCTCCTACCGAAACACCATTTCCGAAAGTGCGTCAATTGGTTATAAGGTTCTTTCGTGGGAGTGAGCCATCGTTTAAGAGCTTAAAGGTTCGCGACATGATTGCCGCAATAGAAGCCAAGCATTGGCCCAATGACGCATCATCATGACGGTGCCGCTGCCGTATGTCGGCAATATCCGCATGAACCAGCGCCATCCGCCGTTCAACAATCCCAAGCTGCGAGCCGCAGTGGCCGCGCTGATGGATCAAACCGAGCTGATGCAGGCCGCGGTCGGCGACCCGCGCTGGTTCCAAACCTGTCTGTCGTTCTTTGTCTGCGGCTCGCCGAACGGCACCGTCGCCGGCAGCGAGGCCTACGCCAGCCCCAGTGTGGCCCGTGCCAAGCAGCTGATGGCCGAGGGCGGCTATGCCGGGGAGCCGGTGGTGCTGCTTGGCACCAAGGAACTCGCCCCGATCGGCGGCATGAGCGAGGTGCTGAACCAGCGCCTGCGCGCCGCTGGCTTCAACGTCGACTTCAAGATGCAGGCTTGGGGCACCTTGATCAGCACGATCAACAAATACCCGCCCGATCCCGGGGGCTGGAGCATCTTTGCCACCTATTCCACCGGGGCGGTGATGCACCACCCGCTGTCCAACATCTTCGCCGATACCAATTGCGACGGGCGCAGTGTGGCCGGCTGGCCGTGCGACCGGGAGGGCATGGCGCTGAAGAACGCCTATCTCGGCGCGGCCGACCCGGCGGCGCAGACCGCCGCGCTGGAGGCGCTGCACCGGCGGCTTTGGGAGGTGGTGGTCTACGTGCCGGCCGGGCAGTTCGACGCGCCCTTCGCGTGGCGGC
Organism: Acetobacterales bacterium; assembly: GCA_038331165.1. GTDB lineage: Bacteria > Pseudomonadota > Alphaproteobacteria > Acetobacterales > Acetobacteraceae > CAMDGX01. The sequence goes on along the minus strand of JBBQOT010000262.1, from coordinate 391 downwards.
GCAACGTGCAGGGGGTGGGGGCGATGGCGTTGCCGGTGTTCTGGAATATGCGGAAGGTGGGGAAGTGATATCAGCCACCGAAAACACTGACTCATGATCAGTCAAGCATGAGTCTTCGCCCCAAACCCCAGCAGGCCTCGCGCGCGCTTCCGCGCGACTGCCAATCCCCTGCACCTTATACCAACTACCGTTTGGAGTGACCCATGGCCGGGCAAGGCCAGGGCTTAGCCCCATAGGCGCTAGGATAAGGGAGGCTGGGCGCTGCCCAGACCCGCCAGGGGCCAAGCCCCTGGACTTTACTTACAAGAATAGTTAATAATTACAAATAGTTGAAAGTTTGGGACCGCCAAGAGTGTCCTGGCTGCGCCAGCAGGGCCAGATTGATACACGG
>JBBQOT010000261.1:0-5026 GCA_038331165.1 Acetobacterales bacterium | reverse complement strand
GGTTGGTGGCGTGGTACCCCCCCTTCACCCCCGACATCCCCGCCTACCCCCTGGCCGCCCTTGCCCACCCCGCCGCCGGGCGCGGCGGCCCGGCCCGGCCGCGCGACCTGCGCGCCATCACCCCCGACGCCGCCGCCATCCTTTATCGCAACGTCTATGGCTGGTTCGACCACCCCGCCCCCGGCCGCTACGCCCTGGCCGCCCCCGGGCAAGCCGCACTCACCGCCTGGCTGGCCGAAGCCCCGCAACCGGGCTAGCCTCTCCCCGAACCAGGAGAGTGCGATGGCGTTCAAGGTGCTGACCGGCGAATTCGCCCACGAGACCAACACCTTCAGCAAGGTGCCCACGACCATCGAGAATTTCCGCCGTGGCAGCTGGATCACCGGCAACGAAATCGCCGGCGCGCGCCGGGGCACCCGCACCGCGCTCGGCGGCAGTTTCGACATGGCCGACAAATTCGGCTGGGTGCTCGCCCACCCGATCAGCGCCAGCGCCAACCCGTCGGGCTATGTCGACGACAGCCTGTTCGACCAGGTCTGCGCCATGTTCATCGCCGCTTCCCAGGGCGTCGACTTCCTCGGCGCCGCCAAGGGCGTCGACGGCGTGCTGCTGCACCTGCACGGCGCCATGGTGGCGCAAAGCTACGAAGACGCCGAGGGCGAGCTGCTTCGCCGCCTGCGCGCCGCGGTCGGGCCCGATGTGCCGATTGTCGTCACGCTCGACCTGCACGGCAACATCACCCAGGCGATGGCCGACAACGCCAATGCGCTGATCGCCGTGCGCACCTATCCGCATATCGACCACTACGAGATGGCGCTGAAGGGCGGCGAATTGCTGCAACGGGCTATGCTGGGCGAAATCCGGCCGGTCACCGTCATCGCCAAGCGGCCGATGCTGCGCGGGCTGGATGGCGGGCGGACGCAAACCGGCCCGATGCGCGAATTGATCGACCGCGGCGAAGCCATCGAGGCCGCCGGCGGTGCCCTGGTGGTGTCCGTCTGCTCCGGCTTCACCGCCGCCGACATCCGCGACATCGGCCCCTCGGTGACCGTCACCACCGACGCCAACCCGGCCGGCGGACAGGCGATCGCCGAGGCGTTCATGGATTATGCCTGGGAAACCCGGGACTATGTCGGGATCACCGATTGGTCGATTGCCGATGCCGTTGCCCATGCGAAGCAGGGCGGCGAAGGCGGGCCATTGGTGATGTCCGATGTCACCGACAACCCAGGAAGCGGGCATTACGGCGACACCACCGACGTGCTGCGCGCCATGATCGCCGCTGATCTGCAGAACGCCTGCTTCTACGCCATCTACGACCCCGAAGCGACGAAGCAATGCGCCGCCATCGGCATCGGCGCCACCGGCACCATCACCCTGGGCGGCAAGCACGACCCGGCCAGCGGCGGCGGGCCACTGACGTTGACTGGTGAAGTCGCCACTCTGTCGAACGGGAAGTTCCAGGCCTTCGGCCCGATGGGCGGCGGGGTTTGGCGCGAAAAAGGAATTTCCGCGCTGTTCCGTGTCGGCGGCATCGACATCTGCATCATCAGCAACAACGGCCAGGCCACCGACCTCGCCCAGCTCATATCGCTGGGCGTCGATCCAGCGACCCGGGCAACCATCGCGGTGAAATCAAAACACCATTTTCGCGCCGCCTTCACCCCGGTGGCGCGCGAGATCATCACCATCGACGGCGGCGGCCTCGGCTCGGCGATCCTCGCCAACCCCGAGGGCTACAAGAATGTCCGTCGGCCAATCTGGCCGCTCGACAGCATCTGAACTCGATACAATATTAATCGGAGTCTTAACCTTGCCCCCTCGCGCACCCCGTGGAACTGCCAAAGCCAAGCCAGCGGAGGCCGCCACGGCATCCGAGCCCCCCGCCACGGCCGAACACATCGTGCCCGGCCTGGAAGCCCCAGCCGAGATCGTCGTCGATACCTGGGGGATCCCGCATATCCGCGCCAACACCCGCCGCGACATCTTCTTCGTGCAGGGCTTCAACGCCGCGCGCGACCGGCTGTGGCAGCTCGACATCTGGCGCAAGCGGGGACTCGGCCGCCTGGCCGCCGATTTCGGCCCCGGATTCCTGGCCCAGGACCGCGCCGCGCGGCTGTTCCTCTACCGTGGCGACATGGATGCGGAATGGGCCAGCTACGGCACGCCAGAGGCGCAATCCATCACCGAGGCATTCGCCGCGGGCATCAACGCCTTCATCGACCTGTCCGACGCCGACCACAGCCTGCGCCCGCCAGAATTCGCCGCCATGGGCACGCGGCCGGAGAAATGGGCCGCCGCCGACGTGGTGCGCATCCGCAGCCACGCCCTGGTGCGCAACGTGCTGAGCGAAGTCGCCCGAGCCCAGGTGGGGGCACGCGCCGGGCTGGAGGCCGACCTCGCCCGCATGGCGCTGGAGCCGGCGTGGAAGGCCATCGAGCCCGAGGGACTCGACCTGGCCAGCATCCCGGCCGACGTGCTCGATGATTTTCGCCTGGGCACCGCCGCCCTGGACATGCCGCCGGCACGCCTCACCGCCACCCTGGCCGATGCCTGGAAGTGGAAGAAGGTGAACGAGACCGGCAACGTCTACATGGACGGCTCGAACAACTGGGTGGTCGCCCCGTCGCGCACCGCCACCGGCCGGCCGATCCTGGGCAGCGACCCGCACCGCGCCCACCAGTTGCCGTCGCTGCGCTACATCGTGCACCTTAGCGGGCCCGGCCTGGACGTGATCGGCTGCGGCGAGCCGGCCATCCCCGGCGTGTCGTTCGGCCACAACGAAACGGCGGGGTTCGCGCTGACCATCTTCCCGATGGACCAGGCCGACCTCTACGTGTACGAAACAAAACCGGGCGACCCCGACCTGTACCGCTACGGCGATGGCTGGGAACGCATGACCACAACGCGGGAAACCGTCCGCGTGCGCAGCGCGACCGACCAGCAGGTGGAACTGAAATTCACCCGCCACGGGCCGGTCATCCGCCACGACCGCGCCGCCAACCGGGCCTATGCCATCCGCTCGGTCTGGAGCGAGCCGGGCACTTCGGCCTACTACACCTCGCTGGCCTGCATGCAGGCCACAACGCCCAAGGAATACGCCGCCGCCGTGGCGCACTGGAAGACGCCGACGATCAACCATGTCTATGCCGACACCGCGGGCAACATCGCCTGGCTGTCGTCTGGCCTGGTGCCGTATCGCCGCAACTTCGACGGGCTGCTGCCGGTGCCAGGCGACGGCCGCTACGAGTGGGACGGCTTCGTCGCAGCCACCGACCTGCCGCGCGAGATCAACCCCGAAAAGGGCTTCTTCGCCACCGCCAACGAGATGAACCTGCCGCCAGACTTCCCCATCAACGCCCAGCGCATCGGCTTCGAATGGTCGGAGCATTCGCGCACCAACCGCATCCACCAGGTGCTGGGCGAGCAAGACCAGCACACGGTCGCGCAATCGATGAAGCTGCAAACCGACAGCATGTCGCTGCCCGGCCTGCGCGTGCAGGCGGTGATCGCGCATCTGACCGGAGAGGGCGACCTCGCCGGCGCCCTGGCGCTGCTGCGCGGCTGGGACGGCATGCTGACGCGCGACAGCGGCGCCGGTGCGCTGTTCGAGCTGCTGTGGACCAGTCACCTCAAGCCCGCGATGCTCGACCTGCTGATCCCCGACCCCGCCATCCGCCCGCTGATGGCCCCGGGCGACCACGAGACGCTGCTCGGCATGCTGGAGGGAATGGACCCGCGCATCGGCGACCGCGACGCGTTGCTCCGCCGCACCTTGGCGGCCGCCTTTGCCGACGCCCGGGCGCGCATGGGCGACAACCTGGCCAACTGGGCCTGGGGCGCGCTGCATCACGGCCGCTTCGTGCATCCGCTGACAGCCGTGCGGCCGGGATTCCCGGAGGTGGGCCCGCTGCCGAAGGCCGGTTCGGGCTCGGCGGTGATGAACGCGGGCTACCGGCCATCCGACTTCCGCGTCACCTCCGGCGCCTCGTTCCGCATGGTGCTGGATGTCGGCAACTGGGACGCCTCGGTTACGGTGAACGCGCCCGGCCAGTCCGGCGACCCGCGCAGCCCGCATTACAGCGCGCTGGCGACGCAGTGGGCGGCGGAGGAATACGTGCCGCTGCTGTATTCGCGCGATGCCGTGGATGCGGCGGCGTCGGTGGTGATCAAGCTGCTGCCGGGGTGAGCGCGCTGCTGACGCTGGCGGCCGGGCGGGCGCGGCTGCGCCTGGCACCGGCGATCGGCGGCTCGATCGTCGACTGGCACCTGGGCGACATCCCGGTGATGCGCCCGGTGCAGCCCGGCGCGCTGGAGGACGGCAACCCGCTGGGGCTGGCGAGCTATCCGCTGGTGCCGCTGTCCAACCGGGTGGCGGGCAACCGCTTCTCCTTCGCCGGCCTCACCCACACCCTGCCTGCCCTGCTGAACGGCCAATACATCCACGGCGCCGGCTGGCAACTGCCGTGGGAGGTGGCCGAGTCCGGGCCTGCGCACGCCAAGCTACACCTTGATTTCCCCGGCGGCCCGCTATGGCCCTTCGCCTTCGCCGCGGAACAGCGCCTGACGCTGAGCGAGGGGGAGTTGCGCCACGACCTGATGGTGCGCAACACCGCCGAGCACCCCGCCCCGCTGGCGCTCGGCACCCACCCGTTCTTTCCGCGCCCGGCCGGCACCACGCTGCATTTCGCCGCCCATCATGTCTGGCAGCAGGACGACCAACGCATCCCGACCACGCGCATCGACGTGCCGCCGGAATGGGACCACCGGCATGGGCGCCAAGTCGGCGCGGTCGTGCTCGACCACTGCTTCGCCAGCTGGGCCGGCATGGCGCGCATCGTCTGGCCGGCGCAGGGCCTGGCACTGGCGATCGTCGCGGACCGGATCTTCCACCACGTCATCCTCTATACGCCCGAGGGCTGCGACTTCTTCGCCTTCGAGCCGGTGAGCCACCTGACCGACGGCATCAACCGGATCGACGGGCGGACCGAGCACGGCATGGCGATCCTGCGCCCCGGCGAGGCCC
>JBBQOT010000260.1:0-5027 GCA_038331165.1 Acetobacterales bacterium | reverse complement strand
CGATGGTAGTGCACTAAAGGCAATGCGGCGGGGAAATTTCGAGCGGCCTTGTCGTAGCGCGGCGCCCCATATGCGTCTGGTGGGGTTCGTGGTGCCGGCCGCAACCACGGCTCCTGCAGCGCCTGACGACGACGCGCCGCTGCGATTGCTCCAGTCGGCTGGTCGTGGCGCAAAGCTCGGCGCCGATGCGAGAGGCTTGCGCGCTCAGCAGTGGTATCCCGTACGAGATTCGAACTCGTGTCGCCGCCGTGAAAGGGCGGTGTCCTAGGCCTCTAGACGAACGGGACGCGCGGCATGGCGCGCTGGGTAGCCGAGGGATCGGGGCGGGTCAAGCCGGCGTGGTGCGCGGCGGGCCGGTCAGGTCTCGGCAAGATCGGTGATGATGAAGCTGGTCGAGACGCGGCCGTTCCATTCCTCGGCGCGTAGATGACCGGCAACGTGCAGCGGCGCGGCGCCGCGCTCTAACAGCGCCACGGGCAACGGACCATCCTTGGCGCGGAACATCACCGCCTTGAGGCGCGGGCCGCCGCCCTCGCCCTCCAGGAAGGCGCGGATGGTGGTGAGTTCGCGGCCAATGCGTTCGGCGCGCACGATGCGGCAGCGCGCCAGGGCCAGCACCGGCTCCTCGTTGCCGTTGCCGAAGGGGGCGAGGCGGACAAGGCTTTCGGCCAGTTCCAGGGTGCAGCCGGCAACCGCCACACTGCCTTCCACTACCAGCTCGGCGGCGGTGGGGTAGGCGGCAGCTGCGGCCAGGCGCGTGTCGAGGAAAGCGTGGAACTCGTCCATGCGGGCAGCGGACAGGGAAAAGCCCGCGGCCATCGGGTGGCCGCCGCCGGTGGCCAACAGGCCAGACTGGCGGGCCGCGATCACCGCGCCGCCGAGGTCGATGCCGGTGATCGAGCGGCCGGAGCCCTTGGCGATGCCGTCGGCGATCCCGGCGACCAAAGCCGGGCGATTGAAGCGTTCCTTGATGCGGCCGGCCACGATGCCAACCACGCCGGGGTGCCAGTCCGGCCCGCCCACCAGCACCGCGGCGTGGCCGGCGGCGAGCTGGGCCGCGGCGGCGTCCAGCGCCTGGGTCAGCATGCCGGCCTCCACGGTCTGGCGCTGGCGGTTCACGCCGTCGAGCGTGGCGGCCATGGCGCGGGCGTCGATCGGGTCGTCGCTGAGCAGCAGGCGTAGCCCAAGATCGGCTTCCCCGATGCGACCGCCGGCATTGATGCGCGGCCCCAGCGCAAAGCCGAGCGTCATGGCGCTGACCTTGTCGCGCACCGCCGCGACCTCCAGCAGGGCGGCGATGCCGGAGCGGTCGCGGCGCTGCATCACCCGCAGGCCCTGGGCAACCAGCGCGCGGTTCACGCCGACCAACGGCATCACGTCGCACACGGTGGCCAGCGCCACAAGGTCGAGCAGGGACATCAGATCGGGCGCGCTGCCAGCGCCGAAGTGGCCGGCACGGCGCAGGTTGCGCACCGTGGCGATGGCAGCGAGGAAGGCCACCGCCGTCGCGCACAACATCTTCTGACCAGATGTGCAGTCGAGCCGGTTGGGATTGACGGTGGCCACCACCCGCGGCGGCGGGCCTTCGGCGGTGTGGTGGTCGAGCACCACGATGTCGGCGCCGGCCAGTGCTTCCAGCACCGCGCCAGCCGCGGTGCCGCAGTCCACGCAAACGATCAGGGTGGCACCGCGTGCCACCAGCCCCTGGAGCGCCGCGAGGTTGGGGCCATAGCCCTCGGCGATGCGGTCGGGCACGTAGGGCAGCACCGGGCAGCCGAGGTCGCGCAGCACCGTCGACATCAGGGCAGCACTGCACGCGCCGTCCACGTCATAGTCGCCGAACACGCCAACCGTCTCGCCGTCGCGAACGGCGCGGGCCAGCCGGTCGGCGGCCGCATCCATGTCGATTAGTCGCGACGGGTCGGGCAACAAGGCGCGCAGTGTGGGGTCAAGAAAGTGCGGCGCCTCCTCGATGCCCACGCTGCGGGCGGCCAGCAGGCGGGCCACCACCTCGTCCAGGCCAAGGCGTTGGGCGATCGCCAGCCCGGTGCGGGCCTCGCCCTCGCGCCAAACCCAGCGCCGGCCGGAGAGGCTGCGGCTGACGCCGAGAGCGAGGGGCGTTTCGGTCAGCGGGGGGTCCAGGTCTTGGTGGCGAAGTTGTGGTGCGCCTCGATGTAGCGCACCGTGCCGGACTTGCTGCGCATCACCACCGAATGGGTCATCGCGCCGTGGCCATAGCGCCGCACGCCCTTCAGCATGGCACCTGTGGTCACCCCTGTGGCGGCGAACATCACATCGCCCTTGGCCATGTCCAGGATCGACAACACCTTGTGCGGGTCTGCCATGCCCATGGTTTTGGCACGGGCAATTTGACTGTCGTCCTCGAACAACAGGCGGCCCTGCATCTGGCCGCCAATGCAGCGCAGGGCGGCGGCGGCCAACACGCCCTCGGGCGCGCCGCCGGAGCCCATGTAGATGTCGATCTCGCTGTCGTGCTGGGCGGTGGCGACCACACCGGCCACGTCGCCGTCGGAGATCAGCATGATGCGGGCGCCGGCCTCGCGGACCTTGGCGATCAGCTCCTTGTGGCGGTCGCGGTCGAGAATGCAGACGACGAGGTCGCTGACCTCGCGGTCTTTGGCGCGCGCCAGGTTGCGCAGGTTGACGTGCACGGGCGCCTCGATGTCGACCACGCCATCCGGCAGGCCGCCGCCAACGGCGAGCTTGTCCATGTATATGTCGGGCGCATGCAGAAAATTGCCATGCTCGGCTAGCGCCACGACGGCCATGGCGTTGGGGCCGCCCTTGGCGGTGAGCGTGGTGCCCTCCAGCGGGTCGACGGCGATGTCCATCCTCGGGCCGCCGGCGCCGACTTTCTCGCCGATGAACAGCATCGGCGCCTCGTCCATCTCGCCTTCGCCGATCACCACGGTGCCGCTGATGGCGACGGTATCGAAGGCGGCGCGCATGGCCGTGACGGCGGCACCGTCGGCATCGTTCTTCTTGCCCAGGCCCATCCAGTGACTGGCAGCGAGTGCCGCGGCCTCGGTGACGCGCACCAGTTCGAGTGCCAGGTTGCGGTCGGTGACTGTTTCCGGAGCTGGCTTGTCTGCCATGGCGGGTCTCCCTTGGGGCGGTTGGGGCGATTGTATAACGAAGGCGGCAGGGGAGAAAGGAAGGCCAGGGGGCCGAGCCCCGGGCCTTGGTTACGCGGGCTCGATGCGGATCAGCGCCGGCGGCTCCAGCACCGCGCCCAGGGCGGCGATCCGCGCGATGGCGGCGCGCATGGCGGCCTCGCCGGTCTCGTGGGTGACCAGCACCACCGGCACCGCCTCGCCGGGCGAGCGGCCGCGCTGCAGCATGCTTTCCAGCGAGATGCCGGCGTCGCGTAGCACGGCGGTGACATCGGCGATCACGCCGGGGCGGTCGACCACCATCAGCCGCAGGTAGTAGGCGCCGACATGCGACTCCATTGGCACCGATGGAGCGGCGGAGAGGGCGCCGGAGGCGGCACCCCACACCGGTGTTGCGCGGCCGCGGGCGATGTCGATCAGGTCGGCGACCACTGCGGAGGCAGTTGGGCCGGCGCCGGCGCCGCGGCCTTCCAGCATCACCCGTCCGACGAAATCACCCTCGGCGACCACCGCGTTGAACACCCCGTCGACGCGGGCGATCGGGGCAGTGTGTGGCACCATGCAAGGGTGCACGCGGGTCTCAATGCCCGCGTCGGTGGCCCGCGCGATGCCGAGCAGCTTGATGCGGTAGCCGAGTTCGCCGGCGAAGGCAATGTCGAGCGCCGACACACGCCGAATGCCTTCGACGTAGACCGAGCCGAAATCGACCGGGCGGCCAAAGGCCAGGGCGGCGAGGATCGCCAGCTTGTGCGCGGCGTCGATGCCGTCGACATCAAAGGCCGGGTCGGCCTCGGCGTAGCCGAGCTTCTGGGCGTCGACCAGCACCTCGGCGAACTCGCGCCCACGCTCGCGCATCACCGTCAGGATGTAGTTGCAGGTGCCATTCAGGATGCCGGCAACACGGGAAATGCGGTTACCGGCCAGGCCCTCGCGCAGGGCCTTGATGACCGGAATGCCGCCAGCGACCGCTGCCTCGAACGCTAGGACCACGCCGGCCTGCTCGGCAGCGGCGGCCAGGGCGGCACCGTGCACCGCCAGCAGCGCCTTGTTGGCCGTGACCACCGGCTTGCCGGCAACAATGGCGGCCTCGACCAGCGCCTTGGCCGAGCCCTCGGAGCCGCCGATCACCTCAACTACAACATCGACACCGGAGTCGGCGGCCAGTGCCACAGGGTCGTCGTACCAGCGCAGGCCAGTGAGCGGTACGCCGCGGTCGCGCCCGCGGTCGCGGGCCGAGACGGCAGTGACCGCGATCGGCCTGCCGGCGCGCGCGGCGATGAGGTCGGCGTTCTGGCGCAGCATCGTCAGCACGCCGCCGCCCACAGTGCCGAGGCCGGCGATACCGATGGAAAGGGGGCGGGGCGAGTTCGGCATGTGCTTTTCCATTCTGCGCGGCGCGGGCGAGAGACTTAGCAGGCTGCGGAAGAAAGCCAAGGCTGCGGGGCGCTCAAGCTGACGCTACGCGGCCCGGTGGCGTCAGTCTGCGATGCGGGCCACGCCACCGCGGCCGATCGCTTCGCCAGTGAGGCGGATGGCGTCGGCGGGAACACCGGATTGCGTCAGCGCTGTGGCGATCGCGCGCGCGCGGGCGAAGGCGAGCGCCAGGGTGGCGGCCTGGCCGGCGGCGTCGATGCCGGAAGTCTCGCCGTAGCCGACTGCCCAGATATCGTGCCCGGCGCGGCTGGCGGCGAAGCGGCGCAGCGTTACCAACGTGCCTTCCGGCAGCACGGCCGATCCGGCGGCGAAGGCGATGCCGACCGGCGCGCCGGGGGCGAAGGCGGCAGCGGCCGGCGCGGCCGAGGGCGGCGCGCGCAGGGCCGGGGTGGCGGCGGTCGCCGCTGCGACGCCAGGCAGGCGCGGCGGTGCCGGGGGCGTGGCCGGCAGGGTCAGGGC